>CACXFF010000412.1 GCA_902766805.1 uncultured Coriobacteriaceae bacterium
GAGGCAGTAGTGGCGATAAGCCATGTGCGGAGGGGCGGCGGGAGCCGTAGGGGCATATCCCGCAGGCGCAAGACAATCCCCTGCTTGTTTGGCCATGCCAAACAAGCAGGCCCGCGGCGGCGAGCGCACGCCAGTGCGCGAGACCGCGACGCCCTCCGACTCCCAGCGCGCCGAGGACATGCCCCGTGGCTCACGCCGCCCCGTCCCCGCGCGGGCGACGTGGCCCAGGCGGGAAACACAGGAGGGCGCACACGTAACAACAATGCCTAGCTACTCCCCCAGCTTGGCCAAGATGTCGCGCGCTACGTACACGCCACTCGCGCTCGCGTGCGACAGGGAGTGCGTGACGCCGCTGCCGTCGCCGATGATGTAGAGCCCAGGATGCTGCGTCTCGAGGTTGTCCGAGAGCTTGACCTGCATGTTGTAGAACTTGACTTCCACGCCGTAGAGCAGTGTGTCGTCGTTGGCAGTGCCCGGAGCTATCTTGTCGAGTGCCTCGATCATCTCGATGATGCCGTCGAGGATGCGCTTGGGCAGCACCAGGCTCAGGTCGCCCGGCTCGGCCTTCAACGTGGGGCGCACGAAGCCCTCCTCGATGCGCGCGTGCGTGGAGCGCCGACCGCGCATGAGGTCGCCGAAACGTTGCACGATCACGCCGCCACCCAGCATGTTGGACAGGCGCGCGATGCTCTCGCCGTAGCCATTGGAGTCCTCGAACGGCTCGGTGAAGTGCTTGGACACCAGCAGGGCAAAATTGGTGTTCTCGGTCTGACGAGCCGGATCCTCGAAGCTGTGGCCGTTGACTGTGATGATGCCGTTGGTGTTCTCGTTCACCACGATGCCGCGCGGGTTCATGCAGAAGGTGCGCACGCGGTCCTCGAACTTTTGCGTGCGGTAGACGATCTTGCTCTCGTACAGCTCGTCGGTGAGGTGGCTGAACAGCTCAGCGGGCAGCTCCACGCGCACGCCGATGTCCACGCGGTTCGACTCGGTCTCGATCTCCAGCTCGTGGCAGACGTCCTCCATCCACTTGCTGCCCGAGCGTCCCACCGACACGATGCAGCGCTCGCAGCTGAACGAGCCGTGCGCCGTGTCCACGCGGTAGCCGCCCTCGATGAGCTCGACGTGCTCGACCGGCGTGAGGAAGCGGAAGTCCGCGCGCTCCTTGAGCTCGGCGTAAAGGTTCTCCAGCACCACGTAGTTGATGTCGGTCCCCAAGTGGCGCACCGAGGCGTCCAGCAGCTTGAGCTTGTGCTCCATGCACATGCGCTTGATGGAGGTGTCGGCCGTGGAGTAGAGCTTGGTGCCCGCGCCACCGTGGGCAAGGTTGACCTCGTCCACATAGCGCATCAGCTCGAGCGCCTTGTCCTTGCCAATGTACTCGTAGAGCGTGCCACCGAAGTCGTTCGTGATGTTGTACTTGCCGTCGGAGAAGGCGCCCGCGCCGCCGAAACCGCTCATGATCGAGCAGCTCGGGCAGCCGATGCAGGTCTTGACCTTGTCTCCGTCAATGGGGCACTTGCGACGCTTGAGCTCCTTGCCAGCCTCGAACACCGCGATGCGCAGCCCGGGATTCTCGCGCGTGAGCTCGTAGGTTGCGTAGATGCCGCCGGGGCCCGCACCGATGACGATCACGTCATAATCCATAGGTCCTCCTTTGTCTGTCGTTCCCACAAGGAGTATGCCACTTTGGCGCAGGTCCCTAGCGAGCGGAGCCGATGGCCAAGGTGAGCGCGTCGATGACCTCGCCGATGTCGATGGGCTTGGCCACGTGGGCGTCGATGCCGGCGGCACGCGAGGCCTCGATGTCCTCCCGGAACGCGTTGGCCGACATCGCCACGATGGGGATGCCCGCGAGGGCCGGGTCGGGCAGCGCACGGATGGCGCGCGCTTCGTCCAAGCCGTTCATCACGGGCATCTGGATGTCGGTGACCACGACGTCGTACACGCCAGGCCCAGCGGCCACCAGCTTGTCGAGCGCCTGTTGGCCGTCTTCCACCATGTCCACGACGAAGCCCAGCTCCTCGAGCACCACGCCCGCGATCTCGCGGTTGATCTCGTTGTCTTCGGCCAGCAACAGACGCATGCCCTCGAAGTCGATGGGCTCGGGCGCGTCCCCCGCATCCGTTCCGGCATCGGCAGCAGGCTGGTCCTCGAGCACCGCGAAGGCCACGCGCACGATGAACTCGGTGCCCCTGCCCTGCTCGGAGTCGACCTCGATCGTGCCGCCCATGAGGTCCACGATGCGCTTCGTGATGGCCATGCCCAAGCCCGTGCCCTGAATCCCGCTTGCCGTAGACGTGCGCTCTCGCTCGAAGGCATCGAACACCTTGGCGGCGAACTCCTCCGACATGCCGATGCCCGTGTCGCGCACGCTCAGTTCATAGGTGGAGTTGAACGGGTCGACACCCGCAAGCTCGCGCAGCGTCACGGTCACGCTGCCACCCGAGGGCGTGAACTTGTAGGCGTTGCCGATGAGGTTGAGCAGGACGCGGTTCACGCGCGTGACGTCCATGCTCACGTGCTGGTGTGTGATGTTGCGGTAGTCCACCGTGTAGGCGATGCCCTTCTCGGCCATCTGCGAGGCAAAGAGATCGCGGACCTCCCCCATGACCTTGGTGAGGTCGGCCGGCTCGAGGTCGAGCTCCAGACGTCCGCTCTCGATGCGGCTCATCTCCAGCACGTCGTTGATGAGGGCCAGGAGGTACTTGCTCGAGGCGTCGATCTTTTCCAGGTCCTCGTGCACGACCGCGATATCGTCGCTCTTCTTGGCCATCTCGGTGTAGCCCACGATGGCGTTCATGGGAGTGCGGATGTCATGCGACATGTTGGACAGGAACATCGTCTTGGCCTGACTCGCCCGCTGCGCCTCCACCAGGGCCTTCTCCAGCTGCTCGTTGCGTTCGAGCTCCTCGCGGCGCGCCTCGGTGGTGTCGGACTTGAGCAGTAGGTAGAAGTGGGCGTCACGATCGACCACGTAGAAGTCGAAGCGCTTGTAGCGCAGGTCGCCTCCCGCGACGATGGCAATGGTGACCTCGTAGGGCTCGTGCTTCTGCAGCTCCCGTTCGACGGTCATGAAGCTCAGGGCGTCGGCCACGCGCCGGCGCTCGTCGGCGTCGCCGCGCACCACGGGCAGCACCTGGTCGGTCAGGTAGGTCTGGTAATCTCCCTCCAGCTCACGCGGGAAGATGTTCGCGCCTTCCGCAGCCGAGGAGTCACCGATGACCACGTGGTACGCCCCATCCATGAGCGACGTGATCATGTCGAACTGGCCAATGAGTGCCTTGTTCAGCAACGTCTCGGTGACCATCTCGTCATTGCAAGGCTCTTCGGTGATGAACGCCACCACGTCACCGCTCTGAGGGTCGGAGGCAAGCTGCGCCGTGAGCTTGACGAAGCTGACC
>CACXFF010000413.1 GCA_902766805.1 uncultured Coriobacteriaceae bacterium
CAGGCCGCGGGCGAGCACGCGCTCGTCGAAGTCCCAGGTCGCGGCGTGCAGCGGGATGCCCGTTCCCGTGCCGAGCAGCAGGAACACGCCGGGGATCCACTGCTGGTACCACGCGAAGTCCTCGGCGATGAGCAGTGGTTCGGGCAGCTCGGCGAGCTCGGGCAGGGCGTCGCGGGCGAGCGCGAGCAGCGCGGCGTCGTTGGTCACGGCCGGGTAGCCCTCGGACAGGTGCACGTCGGCGTCGCAGCCTTGGGCCTCGGCGGCCGTCGTGGCCACCTCGCGCAGCAGTGCCTCGGCACGCGCGCGGTCGTCCGCGCAGAAGGTCCGCAGGCTCCCGCGTGCCACGGCCTCGGCGGCGATGGCGTTGCGCACGGTGCCCCCCTCCATCTGCCCGAAGCGCAGCAGCGCCGGCTCGCGCGTGGGCAGCGCGTCCATGCCGTCGAGCGCGGCGTGCACGCAGTCCACGCAGGCCCGCAGCGCGTCGCGGCCCTCCTGCCATTTGGCGATGTGCGCGCCCTGGCCCCGCATCGTGACCGTGACCTCGTTGGAGGAGGCCAAAAGCGCGCCGACGCGGGTGGCCACCTGGCCCAAGGGCAGGTCGGGCCACAGGTGGAAGCCAAAGATCCGGTCCACGCCCAGCCGCTCGAAGACGCCGCTCTCGCACACGCGCTTGGCCCCGCCGGTCGTCTCTTCGGCGGGCTGGAACACCAGCAGCACGCTGCGCGGCAGCTCGTCGGCGTGGTCGGCCAGCCAGCGCGCGAGCGCCAGCACCATCGTCATGTGGCCGTCGTGGCCGCAGGCGTGCATCTGCCCTGGGTGCGTGCTGGCGTAGGCGACGCCTGTGGCCTCGGTGACGGGCAGCGCGTCCATGTCGGCACGGATGGCGGTGGCCCGCGCGCTGCCGCGGTCGAACCACGCGCACAGGGTAGACGTGCAGGGTTCGAACACCTCGCACGCGTCGCCCAGCTCGGCGAGCGCCCCGCGTAGGTAAGCGAGGGTGAGCGGCAGGTCGTCGTCCAGCTCGGGGATGCGGTGCAGCGCGCGGCGCGTAGCGGTGAGCCACTCCTGTGAGATGTCGTGCATGGGCGTCCCTCCTGCTCGTGCGCGCCAAAGGACGTCCGCCAGGACGCGGTCCGCCCCCGTGTGGCGCGGGGCCAATATGCATCCCATCGTATAAACAGACTGTCTCTATCCTGTTACGGCCTTAGCTTTGGCTGGATGAGCCTCGGCTTGACACGGTATCGTTCATCCCACGATAGAGGCGCGGAAGGGATGAGCGCGGGGCGAGCCGGCGGGCAACGATCCTCGCAGGAGGCCCAATCCGCCGAACCGCACGTCCGGGCACGGGCGTCCGGTGGGCCTGCGGGGAACACCCGCGGGACTGTCTGCAGGAATGCCTGCGGGAGTGCTATCGCGTGGGGCGCCCGCCGCCCGCGCAGCGCGCTCGCAGGTGGCGAGCGAGGAGACGCACGATGAACGCAGCCCACACGCCCGACCCGAGCGCGACGCCTGACGCCCAGGCCGTTCCCGCCACCAAGCCGCTATTCGCCACGCAGGACCAGGTCCGCGCGTTGGCAGAGCAGTACCCCACGCCCTTCCATCTCTACGACGAGGCCACGCTGCGCGCCCAAGCCCAAGCCTTGGCCGACGCCTTTGCCTGGAACCCGGGCTTCCGCGAGTACTACGCCGTCAAGGCCTGCCCCAACCCCGCCATCATCGACATCCTGCGCGAGTACGGCTGCGGCCTGGACTGCGCCACGGGCACCGAGCTCGAGCTTGCCGAGCGCATGGGTGTGAGCGGCGCCGACATCATGTTCTCGTCCAACCAGACGCCGGCGGCGGATTTCGCGTACGCCACGCGCCTCGGTGCCACCATCAATTTCGACGACCTGGGCCACATCGCCTACTACGAGCGCGAGGTGGGCCCGCTGCCGCGCGAGGTGAGCCTGCGCGTCAACCCCGGCGGCGACTTCGAGGGGGCCAACGGGCTTTTCGACCGCCCGCAGGACGCCAAGTTCGGCATGCCGGTGGCCGACGTGCACAAGGCCGCGGCGCTCCTGGCGCAGGCGGGCGTGGAGCGCATCGGCCTGCACGCGCTGCTCTGCTCCAACACGTTGGGCAACACGTACTACCCGCGCCTGGCCCGCGAGCTGTTCCAGCTGGCGGCGGACCTGCACCGTGAGCTGGGCGTGCGCGTGTCGTTCGTCAACCTGTCGGGCGGCGTGGGCATCGCGTACCGCCCCGAGGACGCCGCGCCCGACATCGCCGTCATCGGCGCGGGCGTGCGCCAGGCCTACGAGGAGGTGATCGTGCCTTCAGGATTGGGTGAGGTGAGCATCTACACCGAGCTCGGTCGCTTCATGACCGGGCCGGCAGGCTGCCTCGTCACCCGTGTCCTGCACCTGAAGCGCACCTACTACGACTACGTGGGCGTGGACGCCTGCATGGCCGACCTCATGCGCCCGGCGCTCTACGGCGCCTACCACCACATCACGGTGGTGCCGGGGCGCGACGACCCCGCGCGCGATCCCCTGGCGCATCCGGGCGTCTACACCGTGGTCGGCGGCCTGTGCGAGAACAACGACCGCTTCGCCAACGACCGTCTGCTGCCCGAGGTGCAGGCGGGTGACCTGTTGGTCATCCACGACACCGGCGCGCACGGCCGCAGCATGGGCTTCCAGTACAACGGGAAGCTGCGCCACGCGGAGCTGCTGCTGCGCACGGACGGCAGCGTGCGGCTCATCCGCCGCGCCGAGACCCCGCAGGACTACTTCGCCACGCTCGACGTGCTCGGCGACGCCTACACCGCCCCCTTGCGCCCGCAGGCCTGAGCCCCGCGGCGCACCACCAGCCAACCCAACCGGGAAAGGAACACAGCATGGACATGACCAACCTCTCCGGCTCCATCGTCGCCCTCGTCACCCCGTTCAAGGAGGACAAGTCCGTCGACTGGGCTGCCCTCGAGCGTCTCGTGGACTTCCACCTGGCCAACGGCACCGACGCCCTGCTGGTGCTCGGCACCACCGGCGAGTCCTCCACCATGACCGACCGCGAGGACTACGAGGTCGCCGAGTTCGTCGTGAAGCACGTGGCGGGCCGCATCCCCGTCATCGGCGGCTCGGGCTCGAACTCCACGGCCGAGTCCCTCAACAAGTCGCTTGGCCTGGTCGAGCGCGGCATCGACGGCCTGCTGCTCATCACGCCCTACTACAACAAGTCCAACGAAGAGGGCATCTACCGCCACTTCACCGCGGTGCTCGACCAGGTGAGCGTGCCTTGCATCCTGTACAACATCCCCGGCCGCACCGGCTGCTCCATCAACGAGCGCAACCTCGCCCGCCTGCGCGAGCACCCCAATGCGTGGGCCATCAAGGAGGCCTCGGGCGACGTCAACTACGCCACGATGGCGGCGCAGTACCTGGGCGACGACTTCCGCATGTTCAGCGGCAACGACGACCTCATCGTCCCGCTGCTGTCGCTGGGCGGCTCGGGCGTGATCAGCGTGTGGGCCAACATCGCGCCGCGCACCGTGCACGACCTGTGCGCCTCGTGGGCCGCGGGCGACACGCAGGCCGCCCTGCGCGCGCAGATCGACAACCTCGAGCTCATCCACTCGCTGTTCTGCGAGGTCAACCCCATCCCCGTGAAGGCCGCGCTGGCCGAGATGGGCCTGATCTCGGAGGTCTACCGCCAGCCGCTCTGGCCGATGGCCGACGGCACGCGCGCCCGCCTGCACGCCGCGCTGGAGGGGGCTGGTCTCCTTGGCTAACGCTGCCGTGCAACCTGCTTCCCAGGCCAACGAGGCGCAGCTCAGCGTGCTGGTCTGCGGCAACGGCCGCATGGGCGCGCTCGTGGCGCAGCTCGTGGCCGATGCGCCGGACCTCGTGCTCGCCGGTCAGGTGGGCATCGAGGACGTGGAGACGCTCGACGCTGCCGCGGCGCCCGTGGCCGACGTGGTCATCGACTTCACGCACCCGGCGATGCTGCCGCACCTGGCCGCGCAGCTGCGCGCCCACCCCGCGGCGCTGCTGAGCGGCACCACGGGCCTGGGCGCCGACGAGCAGGCCCTGCTCGACGAACTCGCGCAGGACATGCCGGTCTGCCACGCCGCCAACTACTCGTTGGGCGTGGCCGCCCTGCGCGCCGTGGTGGCCCAGGCCGCGCGCCTGCTGCCCGGTTGGGACGTGGAGATCGTGGAGACGCACCACAACCAAAAGGCCGACGCCCCCAGCGGCACGGCCAAGGCGCTGGTCGCCTGCGTGGACCCCGAGGCCGAGCGCCCGCTCGTGTACGGCCGCGAGGGCTTCGTCGGCGCGCGCACGCAGCGCGAGATCGGCGTGCACGCTGTGCGCGGCGGCACGGTGGCCGGCACGCACGAGGTGCACTTCTTCGGGCCCGACGAGGAGCTCGTGCTCACGCACCGCGCCACGAGCCGCGCGATATTCGCCAACGGGGCGGTGACGGTGGCGCGCCGCCTGGCCGCCTGCGAGCCGGGACGCCACGAGCTCGACGACCTGCTGTAACG
>CACXFF010000414.1 GCA_902766805.1 uncultured Coriobacteriaceae bacterium
GCCGCCGAGAGCGCGCTCTCCGGCAAGATCTTCTACATCTGCTCGATGAGCTCGCGCACGATCGTCTACAAGGGCATGCTCGTGGCCACGCAGATGAGGGGCTTCTTCGAGGACCTCTCCGACGCGGCGGTGGAGAGCTCCATTGCGCTCGTCCACTCGCGCTACTCCACCAACACGACGCCCTCCTGGGAGCGCGCGCACCCGAACCGCCTCATCATCCACAACGGCGAGATCAACACGCTGCGCGGCAACGTCAACTGGCTGCGCGCCCGCGAGCCGCACCTGTACTCGCCGGTGCTTGGGTCCGACATCGCCAAAGTGCTCCCGGTCATCAACCGCGAGGGCTCGGACTCGGCCATCCTCGACAACGTGCTCGAGTTCCTCGTGATGAACGGGCGCGACCTCGCCCGGTCCATGACGCTCATGATTCCCGAGCCCTGGGAGCGCAACGACCAGCTCTCGGATGCCCGGCGCAGCTACGACGCCTACCAGTCGATGCTCATGGAGCCGTGGGACGGCCCGGCCGCCATCGCCTTCTCCGACGGCGTGTGCATGGGTGCGATCCTCGACCGCAACGGGCTGCGCCCTGCGCGCTACTACGTGACGCGCGATGATCGGCTCATCCTCTCGAGCGAGGTGGGCGCCATCGACGTGGATCCGCGCATCATCCTGCAGGCGGGCTGCCTGGAACCCGGCGAGATGCTCGTGGTGGACCCGAGGCTCGGCCGCGTGGTCTGGAACGACGAGCTGCGCGACGGGTATGCGGCGAGCAAGCCCTTCCGGAGCTGGCTCGATGCCGAGACCATCGACGTGGGCACGCTGCCGCTGCCCAAGGAGCGTGCTGCGGAACGCGACAAGGGGCTCGGGCTCACCCAGCGGCTTGCCCGTCACGGCTACCACTTCGACGACGTGGAGGAGGTCGTACGCCCGATGGCCGAGTCCGGTTCCGTGCCCTTGGCATCGATGGGAACCGACGTCGCCCCGGCCGTCCTCTCGCGCCGCCCGCGCTCGTTCTTCGACTACTTCAACGAGCTCTTCGCGCAGGTCACCAACCCGCCCATCGACGCGCTGCGCGAGAGCCTCGTGACCTCCGACGTGCTCTACCTCGGCAACCACGGCAACCTGCTCGAGGACAGCCGCGATGCCTGCCGCCTCGTGAGGCTCACCGGCCCCATCCTGAGCCGCGACGATTTCGAGCGCATCCGCGGGATCTCGCGGGTGGGCTTCCACGTCGAGTCCTTCAGCGCCACCTACCCGGCAGACGGCGGCCCCCGTGCCCTGGAAGACGCGCTCGATGCGCTCGAGGCATCGGTGGAGCAGGCCGTCCGCGATGGTGCCAACATCGTCATCATTTCGGACCGCGTGCGCGAGGGCGAGGTGCCCATCCCGTCGCTGCTCGCTTTGGGCGGCGTGCACAACCACCTCATCAGGGCTGGCGTGCGCATGTGCGCCGATCTGGTGGTGGAGGCCGGCGATGCCATCTCGCCCCACGATTTCGCGGCGCTGGTGGGCTACTCGGCGAGCGGCATCTACCCGTACCTCGCCCATGCCTGCATCGAGGGGCTCGCGGAGCGCGGCGCCCTCGGCATCCCGGCAGACGAGGCCAAGGCCAACTACGACCGCGCGGTGCTCGCGGGCGTCGTTTCCATCATGAGCAAGATGGGCATCTCCACCATGCAGGGCTACCATTCGGCGCAGATCTTCGAGGCGTTGGGCCTTTCGGAGAGCCTGGTGGAGCGCTGCTTTGCGGGGACGACGAGCCGCGTCGGCGGTTTGGATCTCGCGGGCGTGCAGCGCGAGGCCGATGCGCGCTACCGGAGGGCCGTCGAGCTTGAGAAGGGCCGCTCGCCCGAGCAGCTGCCGAGCTCCGGCATCACCAAGTGGAGGCCCGGCGCCGAGGAGCACCTCATCACACCCGAGGCCATCTACCTGCTGCAGCGTGCGTGCCGCGAAGGCGATTACGAAACCTTCCGCAGCTACAGCGACACCATCCACCGCGCCGGGCGCACGATCGTCCTGCGCGACCTGCTCGATTTCGCGCCGCTGCCCTCCGGCCCCGTGCCGATCGACGAGGTGGAGCCCGTGAGCTCAATCGTGAAGCGCTTCAACACCGGCGCCATGAGCTACGGCTCGCTTTCCGAGGAGGCGCACGAGTGCCTGGCCATCGCCATGAACCGCTTGGGCGGCCGCTCGAACACGGGCGAGGGCGGCGAGGATCCCGCGCGCGAGACGCCCATGCCCAACGGCGACAGCATGAACTCCGCCATCAAGCAGGTGGCCTCAGGGCGCTTCGGCGTGACGAGCCGTTACCTCGGCAGCGCCGCGGAGATCCAGATCAAGATGGCGCAGGGTGCCAAGCCGGGCGAAGGCGGCCACCTGCCCGGCCGCAAGGTGTGGCCGTGGGTCGCGAAGATCCGCCACTCCACGCCGGGCGTGGGCCTCATCTCGCCGCCGCCGCATCACGATATCTACTCCATCGAGGACCTGGCCGAGCTCATCTTCGACCTCAAATGCGCGAACCCTGCGGCGCGCATCTCGGTCAAGCTGGTGAGCGAGGCAGGCGTGGGCACCATCGCCACGGGCGTGGCCAAGGGCGGCGCCGGCAAGATCCTCATCTCCGGCTCCAACGGCGGCACGGGCGCCGCGCCGCGCGACTCCATCTACCACGCGGGCATGCCGCTCGAGCTGGGGCTCGCCGAGGCGCAGCAGACCCTGCTCGCCAACGGCCTTCGCTCGCGCGTGGTCCTCGAGGCCGATGGCAAGCTCATGGACGGGCGCGACGTCGCCGTGGCGGCGCTGCTCGGCGCCGAGGAATTCGGCTTCGCCACATTGCCACTCATCGCGCTCGGCTGCCTCATGCAGCGCGACTGTCACCAGGATACCTGCCCGGTGGGCATCTGCACGCAAAACGGGAAGCTGCGCAAGCGCTTCGCGGGCAAGCCCGAGCACGTGGTGAACTTCATGACCTTCGTAGCGCAGCAGCTGCGCGAGGTGATGGCCGAGCTCGGCTTCAGGACGGTGGACGAGATGGTGGGGCATCCCGAATGCCTGCGCCAAAAGGAGGTCGCGGGGCACCCCAAGGCCAACAGCCTCGACCTCTCCGCCCTGCTCTTCCAGGCCGAGCCCCAGCTCGCCGAGCCCATCCCCGGCGCCGACGGCGTGCGCTACGACGCCTCCATGGCGGCCAACCTGCACCTGGACCAAACGCTCGACGCCACGCTCTTCGTGCCGTTTACGGCGAGCGCGCGCGAGCACATGGTGCCGGTACGCTTCCACGCCGATATCGACAACGTCAACCGCTGCGTGGGCACGATGCTCGGCGCGATGGTCACGCGCGCGCATCCGGAAGGCCTGCCGGAGGGCGCCATCACTATCGACTGCGAGGGCTCGGGCGGCCAGAGCTTCGGCGCCTTCCTGCCCCGCGGCATCACCCTGAACATCGAGGGAGACGCCAACGATTACGTGGGCAAGGGCCTGTCGGGCGGCATCGTCTCGGTGAGGCCGAGCGAGGAGGCCACCTACAAGTTCGATGAGAACGTGATCGTCGGCAACGTGGCCTTCTACGGGGCCACCAGCGGCAAGGGCTTTGTGAACGGCCTCGCCGGCCAGCGCTTCGGCGTGCGCAACTCGGGTGCGACGCTCGTGGTGGAGGGCGTGGGCAACCACGGCTGCGAGTACATGACGGGCGGCACCGTGGTGGTGCTGGGCGAGGTCGGGCCCAACTTCGCGGCGGGCATGTGCGGCGGCGTGGCCTACGTGTACGACGAGCTGCGCACGCTCGGCCAGCGCTGCAACCACGATATGGTCGATCTGGAGCGGCCGAGCGACGCCGAGCTCGAGCAGGTCCGCCTGCTCATCGAGGAGCACGTGAGCCGCACGTCGAGCCCGCGCGGCATCAAGCTGCTGTACCAGTTCGCCGACGCGCGCCAGCACTTCGTCAAGGTCATCCCGCGCGAATATCGCAAGATCATGGAGCGCGCGGACCAAGAGCAGGCGAGCGGCCTGAGCCGCGAGGAGGCCGTAGTGCTGGCCTTCGAGGCATACCGGAAGGAGGCGTAGGTCATGGGAAAACCAGGTGCGTATCTGAAGGTGGACCGACGCGAGCATGCCATGCGCGACGCGCTTGAGTCGTTAGGCGATTTCGGCGAGCTCGCCCTTCCCCTTGCGGAAGGCGAGCAGCGCGAGCAGGCGAGCCGCTGCATGTACTGCGGCGTCGCGTTCTGCCAGGTGGGGATGAGCTTCGGGACGGCGCGGCCCTCGGGCTGCCCTCTGCACAACCTTATCCCCGAATGGAACGACCTCGTCTTCCGCGGGCTGTGGGACGAGGCGGTCGAGCGCCTGTCGCTCACCAACCCCTTCCCCGAGTTCACGGGCCGCGTGTGCCCGGCGCTCTGCGAGGCTGCCTGCAACCTGGGGCTGCATGACGGCTCCACGGCCATCAAAGACAACGAGCGGGCCATCTCGGACCACGCGTGGGCGCGCGAAGCCGGGCCGCTGTCCTTCGCGGCGGCGGGCGAGGGAGCGCCCCGCGTAACGGTGGTGGGCTCTGGCCCCGCGGGCTTGGCCTGCGCTTGGGAGCTGGCCCGACGCGGTGCGAAGGTGACGCTGGCCGAGCGCGACGACCGTGCGGGCGGCTTGCTCATGTACGGCATCCCCAACATGAAGCTGCCCAAGGACGTGGTGGCGCGCCGCGTCGAGCTCATGCGCTCGTGCGGCATCGAGCTGTGCTGCGGCGTGGACGTCGCCGAAGCCGGCGTTGCCGAGGAGCTGCTCTCGGGCAGCGACGCCGTGGTGGTGGCAACCGGCGCGCGCGAGGCGCGGCGCCTGACCGTGCCCGGGTGCGAGCTCTCGGGCGTGGTGCTCGCCGTGGATTACCTCACCTCCGCGACCAGAGCGCTGCTCGACGGCGGCGAGCCCGCCGTGAGCGCCGCGGGACTGAACGTGGTCATCATCGGCGGCGGCGATACGGGCACCGACTGCGTGGCCACGGCCCTGCGCCAAGGCGCAGCGAGCGTGACGCAGTTCGAGTTCCTGCCCGAGCCCCCGGCCGTGCGCCTTACGTGCAACGCTTGGCCCGAATGGCCCAACGTGCGCAAGGACGACTACGGCCAGCTCGAGGCCGCGGCAGCCTTCGGCCGCGACCCGCGCCGCTGGGGAATCGACACGCTCGAGGTGCTGGGGAGCGAGGGCAAGGTAAGTGGCCTGCGCATCGCGTCGCTCGATTGGTCGGGCGGCAAGCCCGTGCGCATCGAGGACAGCGAGCAGGTCGTGCCCGCCCAGCTCGTGCTTTTGGCCATGGGCTTTGTGGGTCCGGAGCGCGATGCCTTCGAGGCGTTCGGCGCGGCGTGCGCCGACGACGCGCGCGGCCTGCCGGCGACGGTGGGGGAGACGCATCGTGTGCAGGCTGCCGGAGAAGTCCCCATCTTCGCCGCAGGCGACTGCCGCCGTGGCTCGTCGCTGGTGGTCAACGCCATCGCCGACGGCCTTGCCTGCGCGGCAGAGGTCGCCGAAGCGCTGGGAATCTGAGGACACGCCGAGGCCAGGAAGGAGCGCCATGAAGTTCACCAAGATGCATGGGCTGGGAAACGATTACCTCTACGTCTACGGCGAGGTGCCGGAAGACGTTGCGGAGCTCTCGGTGCGGCTTTCCGACCGCCATTTCGGGGCGGGCTCGGACGGGATGATCTTCATCTCGCCCTCATCGGTCGCCGACTTCGCGATGCGCATTTTCAACGCCGACGGCAGCGAGGCCAAGATGCGCGGCAACGGGATCCGCTGCGTGGGGAAGTACGTCTACGACAAGGGGCTTACCGCGAAGACATCGCTTGCCATCGAGACCCTCTCGGGCATCAAGCAGCTCGAGCTCGAGGTCGTGGACGGCACGGTGCGCGCGGCAACCGTGAGCATGGGCACGGCGGTCGTGGGCGAGGTCCAAGCGCTCCATGCCGACGGGGCGGCCGTAGTCTACACGCCCGTTTCGGTGGGCAACCCCCATGCGGTGATCTTCGTCGAGGACGCCGAGGCGGCCCGTCGGCTTGCCGAGCTGCTCGAACGCTGACGGGGCAGGAGGGACAGATCCATGAATCCCTTGGTTTTTGCTGGCAGGCAGGCTCGCGCTCTGCTCGTGCTCGAAGACGGGACCTGCTTCCCGGGCTACTCCTGCGGGGCTTCGGGCGAAGCCTTCGGGGAGATCGTGTTCAACACCTCGATGGTGGGCTATCAGGAGATCGTGACCGACCCGAGCTACGCCGGCCAGATCGTGACGCTCACGTATCCGCAGGTGGGCAACTACGGCGTGAACGAGGCGGCGATGCAGTCGGGCGGCACGGCCCTGCGCGGGCTCGTGGTGCGCGACATGTGCCGCACGCCCTCGAACTGGCAGTCTGCTGGCAGTTTCCCCAGCTTCTTGAGCGAGCACGGTGTGGTGGCCATCGAGGGCGTGGATACGCGGGCCCTCACGTTGAAGATCCGCAGCGCTGGCGCGATGCGGGCGGCCATCTCCACGACCGACCTCGATCCCGAGAGCTTGGTGGCGCGCGTGGCGGCGAGCCCGTCCATCAGCGCGCACAACTACGTGGCCGATGTCAGCCCGCGCAGCGAGCGAACCGTCCCGGCCGATCCCGACGCCGTTGCGGCGCGCTTGGAGGCAGGGCTTCCCGCGCTGCGGGTGGTTGCCTACGATTGCGGCGAGAAGCGGGGGATCGAAGAGGGGCTTGCGCTGTCGGGCTGCGAGGTCGTGGCGGTGCCTTTCGACACGCCCGCGGCCCGGGTGCTCTCCCTTGAGCCCGACGGCGTCTTCTTCTCCAACGGCCCCGGCGACCCGCAGCAGGTCACGCAGACCGCGCGCGCTGCAGAGGATCTCCTGGGCAAGCTGCCGGTCTTCGGCATCTGCCTGGGCAACCAGCTCATCTCCCTTGCGGCGGGGGCTGCGATCGAGAAGCTTCCCTTCGGGCATCACGGCGGCAACGAGCCGGTGATGAACCTGCTCACGCGCAGGGTGGAGATCACGGCCCAGAACCACAATTACGGCTTGGTCTTCGACAGCATGGGGCCGCTCGTGCCGGAGCTTTCCGGCGAAGCGTCCGAACACGCGCGCGACCTGCGGCGTTGGGTCGAGCTGGGCGTGTCCCCCGTGGTGCAGACGCCGCGGCTCGGGCGCGTGAGGCTCACCCACGTGAACCTCAACGACGGGACGCCCGAGGGTATCCAGTTCCTCGACGTTCCCGCCTTCAGCGTACAGTACCACCCCGAGAGCCGTCCCGGTCCGCACGATTCGCGCTACCTCTTCGAGGCGTTCGTGCGCCTCATGGACGCATGGCGCGAGGAGGGCCCCGAGGCCATCTCGCCCGACTATCTGGCTATCGACCTGCGCGAGGGGAGGAGCAATCATGCCGAAGCGTGAGGATATCAAGAAGATCCTGGTGATCGGCTCGGGGCCCATCGTCATCGGTCAGGCCTGCGAGTTCGATTACTCCGGGACGCAGGCATGCCACGTGCTGCGGCAGCAGGGCTACGAGGTCGTGCTCGTCAACTCCAATCCGGCCACCATTATGACCGATCCCGAGACCGCCGACCGCACGTACGTTGAGCCCATCACCGTAGATGCCGTGGCGCATGTCATTGAGCGCGAGCGGCCGGATGCGCTGCTGCCGAACATGGGCGGGCAGACGGCCCTCAACTGCGCGGTGGCGCTCGGCGAGGCGGGCGTGCTCGAACGCTTCGGCGTGGAGGTCATCGGCTGCGATCTCGATTCCATCCGTACGGGGGAGGACCGCGAGCTCTTCGCCGCGGCCATGTGCGACATCGGCCTGGAGGTAGCCGCCTCCGGTTTCGCGCACTCGCTCGACGAGGCGCTTGACGTAGCGCGCGGCTTGGGCTACCCCGTGGTCGTGCGGCCGAGCTTCACGCTTGGCGGCGCGGGCGGCGGCATCGCCCATAACGAAGACGAGCTGCGCCTCATCGCCGGGCAGGGCATCGCGCTCTCGCCGGCGAACGAGGTACTCGTGGAGCAGTCCATCGAGGGGTGGAAGGAAATCGAGATGGAGGTCATGCGCGATGTCGCGGGCAACGGCATCGTGATCTGCTCCATCGAGAACCTCGACCCCATGGGTGTGCACACGGGGGATTCCATCACTGTGGCACCTGCGCAGACTCTTTCCGATACGGAGCTCCAGAACCTGCGCGATTACTCGCTGGCCTGCTTGGAGCGCGTGGGCGTGGCTACCGGTGGCTCCAACGTGCAGTTTGCCGTGAACCCCGACGACGGGCGCGTCATCGTCATCGAGATGAACCCCCGCGTGAGCCGCAGCTCGGCGCTGGCTTCCAAGGCCACGGGCTTTCCCATCGCCAAGGCGGCGGCGCTGCTGGCCGTGGGCTTCACCTTGGATGAGATCGTCAACGATATCACGCGCGTGACGCCCGCCTGCTTCGAGCCCTCCATCGACTACTGCGTGGTCAAGGTGCCGCGCTTCGCCTTCGAGAAGTTCAAGGGGGCGAGCGAGGAGCTCACCACTCGCATGAAGAGCGTGGGCGAGACCATGGCCATCGGCCGCACCTTCGAGGAGGCCCTGCAAAAGGCGCTGCGCTCGTTGGAAGACGGGCACGGCGGCCTGTGCGCCGACGGTGCGGTCAGCTTCGACGAAGAGCGTTTCGACGAGCTGGTGGCGAGGCTCACGCCCGAGCGCATCTACTATGTGGCCGAGGCGCTGCGCCGCGGCTGGAGCGTGGATCGCTTGGCCAAGCTTACGCGCATCGATCCTTGGTACTTGCACCGCATGGCTGACATCGTCGCCGCGGCTCGGGCTATCGCCGAGCTGGGCTTGTCGGGCATGGACGGCGAGCGCATGCTCGCGGCGAAGCAGTTGGGCTTCTCCGATGCGCAGATCGCGTACTTTACGGGATCGAAGGAGGAGGTCGTGCGCGCCGTGCGCCAGGTGCTGGACGTGCGCCCCGTGGTGAAGACCGTGGATACCTGCGCCGGCGAGTTCGCCGCCCAGACGAGCTACCACTACCTCACCTACGAACGCGGCGGCGCCACCGAGCACGCGGAGGCCTCCCGGCCTCGGGCGATCATCCTCTCGGCTGGGCCGAACCGCATCGGGCAGGGCATCGAGTTCGACTACTGCTGCGTGCATGCGGCCTACGCGCTGCGCGAGCTCGGCTACGAAACCGTGATGGTCAACTGCAACCCCGAGACCGTCTCCACCGACTACGATACGAGCGATCGGCTGTACTTCGAGCCGTTGACCTTTGAGCACGTCATGGACGTGGTGGAGGTCGAGCGCCCCGCCGGCGTCATCGTCACGCTGGGTGGGCAGACCCCCATCAAGCTGGCGCGGGCGCTCGAGGCGGCGGGGGTGCCGATCATGGGCACCTCGCCCGACGCCATCGACCTCGCCGAGGACCGCGAGCGCTTCAGCGGCCTTTTGGATCGCCTCGGCATCGCCTATCCGCCCTCGGCGGTGGCCTCGACGCCCGAAGAGGCTCGCGACGCTGCCCGGCGCATCGGCTTTCCGCTCATCGTGCGCCCGAGCTACGTGCTCGGCGGGCGCGGCATGGCCATCGTCTACGGGGCCGACGAGCTGGCGAGCTACATGGACGAGGCCGCCCACGTCACCCCCGATCATCCCGTCTACCTCGACGCATTCTTGGAAGACGCCATCGAGCTCGATGTGGATGCCCTCTCGGATGGCATGGACGTCTACGTGGGGGCGGTCCTCGAGCACATCGAGGAGTGCGGCATCCATTCGGGCGACTCTGCCTGCTGCTATCCGCCCTTCTCGCTTTCCGAGCGCTTGGTGGCGCGGGTGCGCGACATCACGCGCCAGTTGGCGCTTTCCTGCGGGATCATCGGCCTGCTCAACGTGCAGCTTGCCGTGAAGGACGAGCAGATCTACGCCATCGAGCTGAATCCGCGCGCAAGCCGGACCGTACCCTTCTCGTCGAAGGCCTCGGGCGTGCCGCTCGCGCGCATCGCCACGCGCGTGATGGCCGGCGAGCTCCTCTCGGCGCTGGAGCTTCCCGAGGAGGGGCGCGAGCCTTCGTTCTTCGCGGTCAAGGAGGCCGTCATGCCCTGGGCGCGCTTCCCGGGGAGCGACTTCACGCTCGGGCCCGAGATGAAGTCGACGGGCGAGGTTATGGGCATCGGCGCGACCTTCCCGGAGGCATTTGCCAAGACGCGCTTCGCCATCGATTACGAGACGCCTGCCGAGGGGACGGTGTTCATCAGCGTGCGCGATGCCGATAAGCGCTCGATTGCGCCTGTTGCCTTCTCGCTGAGCCAGATGGGCTATCGGATCTTGGCGACGAGCGGAACGGCCAAGACCCTGCGCGCTGCGGGCATCCCCTGCACGGTGACCAAGCGCGTGGGCGAGGACTATCCGAACGTGGTCGACGTGCTGGCTGAGGGCGGGGTGTCGTTCATCATCAACACGCCCCATGGCCACGAGGCGCGCGGCGACGGTGCGGTGCTGCGGGCCGAAGCCGTGAGCAGGGGTATCACCAACGTGACCACGCTTTCGGCCGCGGCGGCGCTGGTGCTCGCGCTGGCAGCAGTACGCGACGGCCAAAGCCTCCCCGTACATGCGCTGCAAGACCTTGCGGTGTGAGGGACGCGGGCAGAGCGGGGTGCGGGGATCGAGCTGCACTCCCGGAAGGGACATCCCGTGTTGTTTCCCAGTAGGGGCGCCGTGGGCGCTCTATGCGGTCTCCTGCAGGGGCCTCTGGGCGTAGGGGAGCGGCGGCAATGGTTTGGAGAGACGACCCGGCAAAAGACGTCATTGGGAAAACGGTTACAGGCACGGTCGACCGACCCATCGGGAGCCGCCATCCCCGATACCCTGACATGGTGTATCCCGTGAACTATGGCTTCGTGGACGGAGTCATCGCTGGTGACGGCGACTATCAGGATGCCTACGTGCTCGGCACGGACAAGCCGATTGAGTCGTTCGCGGGCAGGGTCATAGCCGTGTACCACCGCTTCAATGACGCGGAGGACAAGTGGGTCGTCTCCTTGGACGACTCTGACTACGCTGACGAAGAGATACTGCGGGCGATTCGCTTTCAGGAGCAGTACTTCGAGGGGGAGCTCGTCCGC
>CACXFF010000415.1 GCA_902766805.1 uncultured Coriobacteriaceae bacterium
CGGCGGCGCCACGGTCGAGGACGTTGCCCTCATGCGCGCGACGGTGGGCGACCGCTGCAAGGTGAAGGCCGCTGGCGGCATCCACAACCGCGCCGAGGCCGAGGCCATGATCGCGGCGGGCGCCGACCGCCTGGGCTGCAGCGCCGGCATCGCCATCGTCACGGGGGCCTAGAGCAAGCCCCGCGCGACCCTGCACGTACGGGGCACCCTCCTCGGGATCCATGCGCCTGGGGAGGGTGCCCTTGTGTGCGCACATTTCGTGCGGTGGTCCCCCGCATTCCCCGGGCGCGCTATCATGGGCGCTGACCTGCACGACCGAAGCCTTCGGAGGCATAGCTATGAGCGAGTTCATGGACATCATCACCGCGTCCAACCTCACCTACAACCAGAAGCTCCTGCACTTGGCGCAAGCTGCCGAGAACTGCGAGCACCCCATCCCCACGACGCCCGAGTTCGACTATTTCTTCGAGCGGGACGCCATCTGCGACATGCACGAGGGCAACGCGCCCTACCGCCCGCGCTATAACTGCTGCGACATGGAGAAGTTCGCCCGCCAGGGCTCCGAGTTCCTGCGCCTGGACACCCCGGACAACCTGGACGACCTGATCATGAACCTGGAGATCCTCTACCAGAACGTCCCGTCGGTCACGAGCCGCCCGGTCTACGTGGGCCAGCTCGACCGCGTCTTTGACCCGTTCATCGCCGACCTGGACGACGACGAGGTCCTCGTGCGCTTCAAGCGCTTCCTCAACTACATCGACCGCACCGTGGCGAGCGGCTATTGCCACGCCAACCTCGGCCCCGACGACACCCGCGCCGGCCGCCTGTTGCTGCAGGCCGACGCCGCCGTCCAGAACGCCGTGCCCAACTTCACCCTCAAGTACGACCCCGAGCGCACGTCCGACGACTTCGCCCGCCTGGCCCTGGCCACCTCCATGGCCTGTGCGAACCCCGCCTACGCCAACCACCGCCTGCTCAAGGACACCTTCGCCGTGCCCGAGGCCGGCTACGACAACGGCTACACCGTCGTCTCCTGCTACAACGTGCTGCCGGTGCGCGGCGGCGCCTACTGCCTCGACCGCGTCAAGCTCAGCCAGCTCGCCGACCTCGCCACGAGCACCGAGCAGTTCCTGAACGAGCTCGTCCCGCAGGCCACCGCGGCGCTGCTCGAGTACATGAACGCGCGCGTGAAGTTCTTGGTGGAGGACTCCAACTTCTTCCAGACCTCCTTCCTCGTGCGCGAGGGCCTCATCGAGCGCGATCGTTTCGTCGGCATGTTCGGCGTGATCGGCATGCACGAGTGCGTGGAGAAGCTTCTGGGCGCCGGCCACCGCTACGGCTCCGACGACGAGGCCAACGATCTCGCCGACGAAATCATGACGCGCATCACCGCGCAGGTGAACGACTTCCCCGCGGTCTATTCCGAGGCGGGCCACGACCGCTTCCTCATGCACGCGCAGGCGGGCTTCGGCGACCAGCTGGCCTCCACGCCGGGCGTGCGCATCCGCGTGGGCGAGGAGCCTGAGGTCTTCTTCGACCACATCCGCCACAGCGCGCGCATGCACCGCTTCTTCACGGCGGGCGTCTCCGACATCTTCCCCGTCGAGCCGACGGCCGCGCACAACGTGGACGCGCTGCTCGACGTGGTCAAGGGCGCCTTCGCCGTGGACGACAAGTACCTTTCGTTCTACCCGAGCGACTCCGACCTGGTGCGCATCACGGGCTTCCTGGTCAAGCGCTCCGAGATGGAGAAGTACGCGCGTGGCGAGGCGGTCCTGGCCGACACGAGCCACGACGGCGAGGGCAACTGGCGCGCCAATCACCTGGGCGACCGCAAGGTGCGCCTGGGCTAGGCGCCCCGCGCACGAGAGCACGCATGCACGCCCGTGCGTCCCCTGGCGCTGCCATGGGGCGCACGGGCGTGTGAAGCTGGAAAGGACAAGGAGGAGCGATGGCCCTCACGGCGCCCGTCAACAAGATCATCCCGTTCTCCCTGGTGGATGGGCCGGGGTCGCGCACGTCGGTGTTCCTGCAGGGATGCAACATCGCCTGCGCGTATTGCCACAACCCCGAGACGCAGCGCCTGTGCGTGGGCTGCGGGACCTGCGTGGAGCAGTGCCCGGCCCATGCCCTCAGCGTGGTCGACGGCGTCATCGTGTGGGACGAACAGGCCTGCGTGGGCTGCGACACCTGCATCAGCGTCTGTCCCCATCGCGCGAGCCCGAAGGTCCGCGTCCTCACGCCGGCGCAGGTCGCCGACGTCGTCGTGGGCTACCAGCCCTTCATCCGGGGCATCACCGTGTCGGGCGGGGAGTGCATGCTGCATCCGGACTGGTTGCGCGAGCTCTTCTCCCTGTGCCGTGCGCACGGGCTGGGCACGCTCATCGACTCCAACGGCACGGTGCCCTTCTGGGACAAGCCCGAGCTGATGGAGGTAGCCGACGGCGTGATGCTCGACGTGAAGGCGTGGGACTGCGCGACCTTCGAGCGGCTCACGGGCGCGCCCAACGACACGGTGCTGCGCAACCTGGCCTACCTGAGCGACAGCGACAAGATCGAGGAGCTGCGCATCGTGGTGGTGCCCGGCTGGAACGACCCGCAGGACACCATACGCGGCATCGCGGCGACCATCGGCTCTGCTGCGCGCGACACCCAGCTCAAGCTCATCAAGTTCCGCCCCTTCGGCGTGAAGGGCGAGCTGGCCCGCGCGGCCTCGCCCGCGGACGAGGAGATGGCTGCCCTGGCGGCCTGCGCGCGTCGCGAGGGCTTCGAGCGCGTGGAGATCCGCTAGCGGAGCGCAGCGCTCAGAAAAAGGCAGCCCCCACGGACGCCATGCGTGTCCGTGGGGGCTGCCGTCATGTGCGGCGTGTCCGGCGGGCCTAGGCGAGCTGGCTTAGCTCACAGGCGATCTGGGCGCCGAGCGCCACGTTGTTGAACACGAGCTGGATGTTGGAGTCCAGCGAGTCGTTGCCGGTGATCTCGGCGATGCGGGCGAGCAGGAAGGGCGTGGTCTCCTTGCCGTGGATGCCGCGCTCCTCGCACTCGGCCAGCGCCTGCGCGATCACCGCGTCGATGCGCTCCTTGTCCATGGAGTACTGCTCGGGGATGGGGTTGGTCACCAGGACGCCGCCCGGGAACGCCATCTTGCGCTGGGCGTCGTAGATGGCGGCGAGCTCGGCGGGGGAGTCCACGCGGTAGTCCACGCCAAAGCCGGACTGGCGCGTGTAGAAGGCCGGCAGCTCCGAGGTCTGGTAGCCGAGCACCGGCACGCCCTTGGTCTCCAGGTACTCCAAGGTGAGGCCCAGGTCCAGGATGGACTTGGCGCCCGCGCACACCACCATGACCGGGGTCATCGCGAGTTCCTCGAGGTCCGCCGAGATGTCCATCGTGGTCTCGGCCCCGCGGTGCACGCCGCCGATGCCGCCCGTGGCGAACACCTTGATGCCCGCGAGCGCCGCGACGATCATCGTGGACGCCACGGTGGTGGCGCCGTCGAGCTTGCGCGCGACGACCACGGGCAGGTCACGGCGGCTGACCTTGATGACCTCGCGGCCCTTGCGGCCCAGGTAGTCGATCTCCTCGGGCGTGAGGCCCGCGCGCAGGCGACCGCCTATCACCGCGACGGTGGCGGGCACGGCGCCGTTGTCCCGCACGATCTGCTCCACGCGCAGGGCCGTCTCCACGTTCTGCGGGTAGGGCATGCCGTGGCTGATGATGGTGGACTCCAGCGCCACCACGGGCTTGCCGGCGGCGAGCGCCTCGGCGACCTCGGGGGTCATGTCCAGGTACTGGTTGAGCTCTTGCATGGTTGGTCCTTTCTCCGAGCGTGCGGCGTTGCGACCCAGCGAACGCCGCGCGCGAGTTCCCTAAACCGAGGTGCGCATGCGCTCGAGCAGCGCGGTCTCGCTCATGAGCGGGTTGATGGTCTGCTCGCCCTCGATGGCGATGGCCGAGGCGGCCAGCCCCGCCATCCCTGTCTCGTACAGGCTCATGTCGTGCAGCTGCGCCCAGACGAG
>CACXFF010000416.1 GCA_902766805.1 uncultured Coriobacteriaceae bacterium
CTTGAAGTTCTCGAGGTCGCCGGCCTGACCGGGGCCATAGGTGATGATGAGCTCGTTGTCCACGTAGGTGGTGCCGGAGTCGCTGGTGACGGTGTGGTGCTCCAGGTCCTCGTCCGTGACTTCGACGACGGGCGCCGGGACCGGATCCTGCTGGATGATAGTGACCGGGCTCGTGGCCGTGGTGGCCGTGTTCGCCGTAGTGGCCGCGGAAGTGGTAGCCGCCGACTCGGGCTGCGCGCCACAGGCGACGAGGCTCAGCGCGAGGCCGGTACCTGCGAGCAGCGCGCCGGCGCCACGCACGGCGTTGGTCAGGATGCTCTTGTCTTCGGTGTGCATGGGAGGTTCCTTTCTCCTTGCGGTGCTTCGGGGCTGCGCTTGTGCTGTGCGAAGCGTGAATCACAGGATAGCGCTCGTGCGCAAGCAGGCCAACCACACCCCCTTTTATGCAAGCAATGTTCACGGCCGTGAAAAGCGCGCGGATTCGTCGCGCCGCGTGAATGAGCGGGGCGCCGGCTGGGCATAGCCCGCAAGCGTGGCTGCGGCCACGGACATGCCGCACCCTCCATCCGACGACAAACGTGCAGGTCAGGCGCCGAACCACGCAGGCGTCGCCTCCTGCCAGGGACGGCGGCGCAGCTCGCTGGGATCCACGTGCATGTGCTGCTCGACCTCGTCCCAAGCCACGTTGTAACCCGCGCCGTGCGCACAGAACACCGAGTCGGGCGTGTTGGGGAGGTCGGCACGCGGGTCATAGGCCGCCTGTTCGATGATGCGTTCGGCGTCGTGGCAGGGCGCATAGCCAGCGAACTCCACCGCGAGGCTCCCCTGCCCCTGCGTGAAAGCTGCCAGCTCCAACGGCCAATCCTGTACCTCTGCGGCAGGTAGCTCGCCCGTCACCACCACGAAGCTCCCCTGGTCGGTCGGCGTGCCGAAGCGGGCCGCCATGCGCGTGAGGTCGGCCAACGCCCTGCCCAACGCCTGCGCAGGCAACTCCAACCGGAATGCGTACCACGGCTCCAGGAGCTGCACCGCTCCGCGCTCGCGCGCCCGCATGAGGCCTTGGCGCACGGCACGCCAGGTGGCCTGGCGGAAGTCCCCTCCCTCGGTGTGTTTGGGGTGTGCCCTGCCTCCCACGAGCGTGATGCGCACGCCCGCCAGCGGCGCGCCCGTGAGTGGCCCCAGGTGCTCGCGCTCCATCGCGTTGCCCAAGGCCAGGCGCTGCCAATTGAGGTCGAGGTCGTCGGTGGAGCAGACGGTCCCGAACGTGACGCCCTCGCCCTCGCAGGGCGCCAGCTCCAAGTGCACCTCGGCATAGTGGCGCAACGGCTCGAAGTGCCCGTGGCCCATCACGGTCTCGGTCACGGTCTCTTTGTACAGGATGGAACCAGGCCCAAAATCGATGGCCAAGCCGTAGTCGTCGCGCAGCCGGTCGCGCAACACCTCGAGCTGCACGGCCCCCATGAGCTGCACGCGCACCTCTTGGAGCTCCTCGCTCCAGCCGACGTTGAGCTGCGGGTCCTCTTCGGCGAGCTCACGGCAGGCGGCGTAGACCGCGTGCACGTCCTCGTCCTGGGGCAGCACGCGCGCCGTGTAGACCGGAACGAGCGCCGCAGGACGACCGGCCGGCTCGGCACCCAACACGTCGCCAGGCATCACGTGACTGAGGCCCGTGACCGCCACCACGCTGCCCGCCGGCGCCTCGGGCAGCAGCTCATAGCGCGCGCCCTGGTAGAGCCGCAGCTGGTTGACCTTCTCCGCCCAAGGCTGCGGCGGACGGCCCATGCGCGGCGGCGTCACGCCCGACAGCTGCGTTTTGGGCACCAGGCTGCCGCCCGTGACTTTGAGCCAGCAGACG
This sequence comes from uncultured Coriobacteriaceae bacterium, assembly GCA_902766805.1. Taxonomy (GTDB): domain Bacteria; phylum Actinomycetota; class Coriobacteriia; order Coriobacteriales; family Atopobiaceae; genus CACXFF01. The sequence goes on from CACXFF010000416.1 coordinate 1,856, forward strand.
CGCTCCCCGCGCTCGTGCGTAACCTTGAACACGCGCGCGCCGAAGTCCTCGGGCCATGCGCGCTCCTGCGTCCAAGCGTCCAGCACGTCCAGGGCATGGTCCACGCCACGATCGCGCAACGCCGCACCAAAGAGCACCGGGAACACCTTGCGCTGCGCCACGAGACGCTGCCACGTGGCTCCGCCCAAAGCGCCCGTCTCCAGATACTCATCGAGCGCCGCCTCGTCGGTCGCCGCGGCGGCTTCGTGCAGGGTGTCGGCGGCCAAGTCGGTCGCGTCGACGCAATCGGGCGAGAGGCGTTCGCGCAGGCGATCCATGAGCCGGGCACGCAGCTCGGCATCCGCCTCCCCGGACGCGTCGTCCGCCGCCCCCGCGGCGCCTTCGGCCAGGTCCAGCTTGTTCACAAAGACGAAGGTGGGGATCTGCGCGCGCTCCAGCAGGCGCCAGAGCGTGACCGTGTGACTGGCCACCCCGTCGTTGGCCGAAACCACCAACAGCGCGTAGTCCAGCACCTGCAGCGTGCGCTCGGCCTCGGCCGAGAAGTCCACGTGACCCGGGGCGTCGAGCAGCGTGAACGCCGTCTCGCCGTGCGTGAGCTGCGCTTGGGCCGAAAAGATGGTGATCCCGCGGGCGCGCTCGATGTCGTGGGTGTCCAGATGGGAGTCGCCCCGGTCCACGCGGCCGGGCACGCGGATCGCGCCAGCGCGGGTGAGAAGGGCCTCGGCCAACGTGGTCTTGCCCGCGTCTACGTGCGCAAGTATCCCCAGCACCGTGCGCTTCATGTCCGCCTCCCCTGTCGCCGTCCGCCCGCGCGAGGCCGCGCCCCTTGTGCGCAGGCCCGTGCTTTGGATACTGTACTCGATGAAGTGCCTGTGCAGGGAGCCGACGGAAGGAGCGCGCATGGCCACGAGGACGCTGTCATA
>CACXFF010000417.1 GCA_902766805.1 uncultured Coriobacteriaceae bacterium
GAGTCCGACAACCTGGTCCTGCGCACCCTGCTCGGGCTGCACTCCCTGCGCGAGAAGCGCCGCGCGGAAGGCAACCCCCTCACGATCACCTGCATGCTGTACTTCGACAGGAACGTCGACCCGATCAAGCGCGCGGGCGCCGACGAGACCATCCTGGTCGGCCGTCTCCTGACGGAACGGGTCGGCCGCCTCGTCAAGCACGCGTAGGCCAACCCCCATAGCTTCGGCGGCAATCCGTCACTACTCGGGCCGCGGCGGCGCCACGCTGTCGCGGCTCACGACCGTCGGCAGGACCGAGATGCGCACCGTCTCGGTCCGCGTGCCTTGGCCGATGATTTTGGCCAAACGCTCCACCGCGAGCGCGCCCAGGCGCGTCTTGGGCACGTCCATCGTGGTGAGTCCCAATGCACCGAGCTCCACCGTGGGCACGTTGTCGAAGCCAATGACCGACACGTCCTGCGGCACGCGGTAGCCCGCCTCCACCAGCGCGCCGATGGCGCCGACGGCGATGAGGTCGTTGTCGGCGAAAAACGCCGTGGGCACGTGCGGGTTGCCGTTGAGCCAGGCGACCATGTCGGCGTAGGCCTCGCTCGCCGACGCGCCCACCTCCACCGTGCGCGCCGCGCAGTCGTAGTGGCGGTCCACCAGCAGCTGGCAGGCCTGGCGGAAGCCGTCGGCACGCTCGAGGAAGTTGCGGATGCGCACTTTGGAGTGCAGGTAGCCGATGTCGCGATGCCCTGCCGCCACCAGGTGGTCCACCGCGTTGAACGCGCCGCCCTGGTTGTCGATGATCACCGCGTCGAGGTCTTTGGTGGGGAACCAGCTGTCCAGCAGCACCACGGGCACACCCAAGCGGCGGATGGCGCGCACGCCCGGCGCGTTGAGCTCGGTGGCCAAAAGGATGATCCCGTCGCATTTGGAAGAGCGCAGCGCACGGAGCTGCTCGGTGTTGTTCTCCCCCTCGTAGAAGTACGAGATGAGCAATTGGCCGAAGCCGCGCGCGTAGGTCGCGCTCTGCACGCCGTGGATGAGCTCCTCAAAGAAGGCCGTCTCCCCCACCACCTTGCCGTGGGACTTGTACACCACGAGCTGGAGGGCATGCCGATTGTCCGGAGACGCCGTGCCCTGGTACTCGTAGCCCAACTCCTCGGCGACGGCGAACACGTGCTCGCGCGTGCGCGTGCCCACGCCCGGCTTGTTGCGGAAGACCAAGCTCACCGTCGCCGGCGACACGCCCGCCGCCCGCGCCACGTCCCGCGCCGTCACTGCCATACGCTCTCCCTTCCCCGGGCGGCAGGCCGCGTGTTACCCCAGAGCCGAAGGCTCTACGGTAACAAAGCCCGTCCCCGACGACGGGCCGCCCGCCGGGCCGTCATCCGCCCGCCGGGCCGTTGGCCGCCCGCGGGGGCCGTCGCCACCCGATGCTAAACCACGCTCAAGTATTTACTAAACACGGCCCTCTACCTCGGGAATTCCGCGAATGGCGGATAGTGAACGCCAGCAATCTCCGCCGTCATCGCACCCGTTTGGAGGACCCATGGACACCATCAAGATCGGCTACGCCCCCACGCGCCGCAGCATCTTCTCCGCGCCCGACGCGCGCAAGTACCGCGGCATCGTCGCTGACCGCCTGCGCGAGCTCAACGTCGAGTTCGTGGACATCGACGACATCAACGACGAGGGCCTGCTCTTCGACGAGGACGACCGCATCCGCGTGCTGGAGAAGTTCCGTGCCGCCGGCGTGGACGGCCTGTTCCTGCCCCACTGCAACTTTGGCACCGAATTCATCTGCGCGCGCCTGGCCCGCGACCTGAACGTCCCCGTGCTGCTCTGGGGCCCGCTCGACGAGCGTCCCGAGGAGGACGGCACCCGCCTGCGCGACACGCAGTGCGGGCTTTTCGCCACCGGCAAGGTGCTGCGCCGCTTCCAGGTGCCCTTCACCTACCTGACCAACTGCCGCGTGGACGACCCCGTCTTTGAGCGCGGCCTGCGCGACTTCCTCGCCGTGTGCAACGTGGTCAAGACCTTCCGCGCCGCGCGCATCCTGCAGATCGGCCCGCGCCCCTACGAGTTCTACTCCACGATGTACAACGAGGGAGAGCTCATCGAGCGCTTCAACATCGAGGTCGTGCCCGTGCCGCTGCCCGAGCTCACCCGCGGCGTCGAGGCCGCCAAGGCCGAGGACCACGGCGACGGCAGCTCCGAGATCGAGCAGCAGCTCGCCTGGATCGAGGAGCACTTCGACCGCGACTGCACGTCCGAGCAGGTGCGCACCGTGGCCGCGATGGCCGTGGCGATGCGCCGCATGCTCAAGAAGTACCACTGCACGGCCGGCTGCATCCAGTGCTGGAACGAGCTGCAGCACGAGCTGGGCATCATGCCCTGCGCCGCCAACGCGATCCTCAACGAGGAGGGCACGCCCATCACCTGCGAGGCCGACGTCCACGGCGCCATCACCACCCTCATGGTGGAGGCCGCCGACATGGGCCGCAACCGTTCCTTCTTCGCCGACTGGACCATCCGTCACCCCGACGAGCCCAACGGCGAGCTGCTGCAGCACTGCGGCCCCTGGCCCTGCTCCATCGCCCGCGAGCGTCCCCGCATCACCGTGCCGCTGGCGTTCGACCACAACGGCGCCCTCACGGCCGAGGCCAAGCACGGCAAGATGACCTTGGCCCGCTTCGACGGCGACAACGGCGAGTACAGCCTGCTGCTCGGCAACGCCGAGGGCATCGAGGGCCCGCGCGGCAAGGGTACCTACGTGTGGGTGAAGGTCGACAACATCAAGCGCCTGGAGGCCAAGGTCGTGGAGGGCCCCTACATCCACCACTGCACCGGCATCCACGCCGACGTGGTGCCCGTGCTCTACGAGGCCTGCAAGTACCTCGGCATCGAGCCCGACCTCTACGACGAGAACGACGCGGAGATCCGCGCGTACCTGAGGGGTGAGTAGCATGACCTTGGCTCATGACGACGCGCGGCCCACGTTGGCCGAGCTGGAGGACCTGCGCTGGAAGCTGCGCCAGGACTGCGTGGACATCATCATGGCCGGTGGCGGCGGCCACATCGGCGGCGACATGTCCGTGCTCGACGCCCTGCTCGTGCTCTACGCGCGCCACCTGCGCATCACGCCGGACAGCGTGGACGACCCGGACCGCGACCGTTTCGTGCTGTCCAAGGGCCACGCGATGGAGGCCTACTACGCGGTGCTCTGCCACCAGGGCTTCCTGGACCTCGCCGACGTGCGCGAGCGCTTCTCGCGCTTTGGTAGCCCCTACATCGGCCACCCCAACAACCACCTGCCGGGCATCGAGATGAACTCCGGCTCTCTCGGCCACGGGCTGCCGGTGGCCGTGGGCATGGCCTTGGCCGCCCGCATGGACGGCCGCGACTTCCGCGCCTACACCATCATGGGCGACGGCGAACTGGCCGAGGGCTCGGTGTGGGAGGGCGCGATGAGCGGCTCCAACTACCACCTGGGCAACCTGTGCGCGCTCGTGGACCGCAACCGCCTGCAGATCTCCGGCTGCACCGAGGACGTCATGGCGCAGGACTCCCAGGAGCAGCGTTGGGCGGCCTTTGGGTGGAACGTCCTCTCCATCGACGGCCACGACCTGACCGCCATCGACGCGGC
>CACXFF010000418.1 GCA_902766805.1 uncultured Coriobacteriaceae bacterium
ACAGAGACACAGTTATCGTTCGCACGACGCTGTAAGGCCCTGCGCGCCCTGGATGGCGCTAGTCAGGAGACCTTCGCGAACCGCATCGGCATGGACCGCAGCTACTACGCGTCCATCGAGACCGGCATGCGCAACGTGACACTATCGAACCTCAGCAAGATTGCCAAAGGATTCGGCGTCTCCCTCTCCGAGCTCATGGAAGGCGTCGCGTAACGCCGTCGGTCGCCCCGCCATCCGCTGCGATGCAGCAGCGCAACACCCACAACACAAGCCAATATACAGTGTCACGCGCCTTGGTCGACGCGGCCTGTCCATGCCTCATGCCCATCGGCACCAGGGCCTGATACCCCCAAGCCTGCGCCCAACCCCATCGCATGTCACATGAAAAGCGTCCCGGCACGCAACTGCGTACCGGGACGCTCATACAAGCTGCTCTAGCCCTCGGGCTTAGAACTGGTGACCGCACTTCTTGCAGACGCGGTACTTCTTGCCGTCCTCACCAAAGGCGTGGCCAATGCGGGTGGCCTTCTCGCACTTCGGGCAGACGAGCTGGACGTTGGACACGTCGATGGGCATGGGCTTGTCGATGATGCCGCCCTGCTCACCATACTGGGTGGGCTTCTGGTGCTTCTTGGCGACAGCGACGCCCTCCACAACAACCTTGCCAACCTTGGGCAGAGCCTGGATGATCTCGGCGCGCACGCCACGATCCTTACCAGCGATGACCTCGACGAGGTCGCCCTTCTTCACGTTCAGCTTAGCCATGTTCGTCTCCTCCCTTCCTACTTACAGCGTCTCGGGAGCGAGCGAGACGATCTTCATGTACTTGCGGTCGCGCAGCTCACGGGCGACAGGCCCGAAGATACGCGTGCCCACGGGCTCGCCGGCGTTGTTGATGAGCACGGCGGCGTTCTGGTCAAAGCGGATGTAGGAGCCGTCCTTGCGGCGGATCTCCTTCTTGGTGCGCACGACGACGCAGCGCACGACATCACCCTTCTTGACAGAACCGTTGGGCGTGGCCTCCTGAACGGCGCAGATGATGACGTCGGCGATGCCGGCGTAGCGACGCTTGGAGCCACCGATGACCTTGATGCACTTAACCTTGCGGGCACCACTGTTGTCCGCAACGTTGAGCACGGTTTCCATCTGGATCATTGCTACAGTCCTTCGCGATTCATCCGCCTCAGAGGTGCATCCGCACGTAGCCTGCACATGAGGCGGTTGGTGGTTACAAATGCCTTACTTGGCACGCTCGACGATCTCCAGGAGGCGCCAGCGGATGGTCTTGGACAGCGGGCGGGTCTCCATGACGCGCACGGTGTCGCCGATGACGGCGGTGTTCTCCTCGTCACGAACGTGGAGCTTCTTCGTGGAGGTCATCATCTTGCCGTACTTGGGGTGCGGCTTGCGCTCGGTGATCTGCACGACGATGGCCTTGTTGCCCATGATGGACGTGACCACGCCGGTGCGAACCTTACGGGTGTTGCGAGTGGTATCGCTCATGTTTCCTCTCCTGCCCTCTACTCGGTGGCAGCGGACTTCTCCGCCGCAATCTCACGGGCGCGAATCTCGGTCTGGACGCGAGCGATGTCACGCTTCACGGTGCGCACGCGCGCCGTGTTGTCCAGCTGGCTGGTAGCCATCTGGAAGCGCAGGTTGAACAGCTCGGCGCGGCCGTCCTCGAGCTTCTGGGCGAGCTCGGCGTCGGTGAGCTCTCGAACTTCACTTGCCTTCATAGTTACTTAACCTCCGCGTCGGCGCGGGTGATGATCTTCGTCTTGATGGGCAGCTTGTGCTGAGCAAGACGGAGGGCCTCACGGGCGACCTCGTCGGCCACGCCGTCGATCTCGAACATGACACGGCCGGGCTTGACCACGGCCACCCACTCCTCGGGGTTGCCCTTACCGGAACCCATGCGGGTCTCGGCCGGCTTCTTGGTGATGGGCTTGTCCGGGAAGATGGTGATCCAGACCTTACCGCCACGGCGCATGTGACGCGTCATAGCGATACGAGCGGCCTCGATCTGGCGGTTGGTGATCCAGTGCGGCTCTTCGGCCACGATGCCGTAAGAGCCCCAGTGCAGCTCGGTGTTGCCCTTGGCGTGACCCTTCATGGAGCCGCGCTGCACCTTGCGGTGCAGAACTCGCTTAGGAGCCAGCATTAGCGCTCCCTCCTCTCGTTGCGGCGACCACGCGGACGGCTCGAGCCCTCAAGCGCCGGGTTGGGCTTGGGCTGGCCGGGGAGCTTCTCGCCGAGGTAAATCCAAACCTTCACGCCACAGGCGCCCATGGTGGTGCGGGCCGTGGCCTCGCCGTAGTCGATGACGGCGCGCAGGGTGTGCAGGGGCACGCGACCCTCGCGGTACCACTCGCGACGGCCCATCTCAGCGCCACCCAGACGGCCAGAGCACTGGATACGGATGCCCTTGGCACCGGCCTTCATGGCGGACTGGACGGAGCGACGCATGGCACGACGGAACGCGATGCGCTGCTCGAGCTGCTCGGCGACGCTCTGAGCCACGAGGCTGGCGTCGAGCTCCGGGCGCTTGATCTCCACGACGTCCACGGCAACGTTGCCCTGGCCGACGCCGGCGATCTTCTCGAGCTCCTTGCGCAGGTTGTCGATCTCAGAGCCCTTCTTGCCAATCACGATGCCGGGACGGGCGGTGAGGATGGTGACCTTCACCTTGCCGCCGGCACGCTCGATCTCCACACGGGAGAGGGCGGCGCGGGCAAGCTTCTTCTCCAGGAAGGAGCGGAGCTCCAGGTCGTTCTTGAGGGTGGTGGCGTAATCCTTATCGGCGTACCAACGGGAGCGCCAATTCTCGGTGATGCCGAGACGGAAGCCAGTCGGCTGAACTTTCTGACCCATTGTCCTTACGCCTCCTTCCCGGGAGCAACTTTGACGGTGATGTGGCTCGTGCGCTTGTTGATGCGGCTCGCAGAGCCCTTGGCGCGCGGGCGGATGCGCTTGATGGTGGGACCCTCGTCCACGTACGCGGTCGTCACGACCAGCGTGTTGGGACGCATGCCGTTGTTGTTCTCAGCGTTGGCGATGGCCGAACGCAGGACCTTGGCGACGTCCTCCGCGACAGCGCGGTTCGAGTACTGCAGGATCTCGAACGCCTGCTGCACGGACTTGCCACGAATCTGGTCGACAACCAAACGAGCCTTGCGGGGGGCCACGCGAACGTACTTAGCGGTAGCGGAAACTTCCAGCTGTGCCATTGATTCTCAACCCCCTTACTTCTCTTTGTGACCACGGAACGTGCGGGTCGGGCTGAACTCACCGAGCTTGTGACCGACCATGGACTCCGTGACGTACACGGGAACATGCTTGCGGCCGTCGTGGACGGCAATAGTGTGGCCAACCATCTCCGGGAAGATGGTGCTGGAGCGAGACCACGTCTTGATGACCTGCTTGTCGCCGGACTCGTTCATCGCAACGACACGCGCGAGGAGGCGGTCCTCCACGTACGGTCCCTTTTTGAGACTTCTGCTCATACTTTCCTTCTCCTACTCGTGTTGCCGCGATTACTTGGTCTTGCGACGACGGATGATCAGGTGGTTGCTGGCCTTCTTCGGGTCACGCGTCTTGTGGCCCTTCGTCGGCTTGCCCCACGGGGTAAGGGAGGGACGACCAGAGGTGTGGTTCTTGCCCTCGCCGCCGCCGTGCGGGTGGTCGACCGGGTTCATGACGGTACCACGGACGGTCGGACGGACACCGGCCCAGCGGTTACGACCAGCCTTGCCGATGGTGATGTTGGCGTGATCGGCGTTGCCGACCTCGCCCACCGTGGCGCGGCAGGTGAGCAGGACACGACGCAGCTCGGAGCTGGGGAGGCGCAGGACGGCATAGCCGTTGTCCTTGCCCATGAGCTGCACGGAGGTACCAGCGGAACGCGCGAGCGCGGCGCCCTTGCCAGGCTGGAACTCCACGGCGTGCACGAGCGTACCGACGGGGATGTTGGCCAGGGGCAGAGCGTTGCCCGGCTTGATGTCGGCCTCGGGGCCGGACTCGACCATGTCGCCCACCTTGAGGCCCTTGGGAGCCAGGATGTAGGCCTTGGCGCCGTCCACGTAGTGGAGCAGAGCGATGCGAGCGGAGCGGTTCGGGTCGTACTCGATGGTGGCGACCTTGGCGGGCACGCCGTCCTTGTTACGCTTGAAATCGATCACGCGATAACGACGCTTGTGGCCGCCGCCGTGGTGACGGGTGGTGATGCGACCGTTGTTGTTACGGCCAGCCTTCTTGGGCAGGGGCTCGAGAAGGGACTTCTCGGGCTTGTCCGTCGTGATCTCCGCGAAGTCGGAGACCGTCTGGAAGCGCCTGCCTGCGCTGGTCGGCTTCAGATGCTTGACTGCCATTGACTACCCTTTCTTGTCTCTCGTCCGATGGCACGTGCGCTTGGGTTATGGGCGCGCGTACGCCGGATATGGTGCGGGGCTGCTCTTGCCTTGCCCCTCTGGTAGGCAACTACCTGCGTGGGGTCTCCCCCGTACCTACCACGGTGCCGCGCGTATCCCTCGTGCGCGGCACAAACGCCACGGCCCGCCAGAGGCGGGACGCAGCGGGTTTGCCTTTACTCCTCGGCAGCAGCAGTGTTGCCGAACAGCTCAATGCTCTCGCCAGCGGCGATGGTCACGATGGCCTTCTTCCACTGACGCGTCTTGCCAGCCTGATAGCGCACGCGCTTGGTCTTGGGCTTGACGTTGATGGTGTTGACCTTGAGGACGTGCACGTTGAAGAGCTTCTCAACGGCATCGGCAATCTCCGGCTTGGCGGCAGAGCGCGCAACCTCGAAGGTGTACTTGTTCTCGTTCATGGCGTCGAAGCTAGCCTCGGACACCACCGGACGAATGATGACATTGTAGGCGGAGTTCATTATGCGAGCACCTCCCCGAACATCTTGGCGGTGTCCGCGTCCATGACGAGCGCGGCGTTGTCGATGAGGTCGTAGGTCGTGGCCTCGGAAGCGCCGAGCACCATGACCTTCGGCAGGTTACGGAACGACAGGAACGCGTCGAGAGCGTCGTCGGGGACGACCACGGTCACGCGCTTGTCGGCAATCTCGAGGGCCTTGAGCATCGCGAGGGCCTGCTTGGTGCAGGGCTTCTCGAAGTGATAGCCGTCGACGATATAGAGCTCGTTGTCAGCCAGCTTGCCGGAAAGCACGGAGCGCATGGCGAGCTTGACTTCCTTCTTGTTGGTGCGACGAGCGTGGCTGCGGACCTGGGGTCCAAAGATCACGCCACCGCCGGTCCACTGACCAGCGCGGATGGAGCCCTGACGGGCGCGACCGGTGCCCTTCTGACGGTACGGCTTGCGGCCGCCGCCAGAGACCTCGTGACGGTTCTTGACCTTGTGGGTGCCCTGGCGCAGGGACGCGCGCTGGCAGGTGACGACCTGGTGCGTCACGTTGATGTTCGGCTCGATGCCGTACACCTCCGCCGCGAGCTCGAGCGTACCTACGCTCTGGCCCTCGGCGTTCTTGATCTCGATGTTAGCCATCTTGCTTTCTCCTTCAGCCTAAAGACGAGTACGGGGCCCTTAGGCCATGCGGATCGAGACGAGCGCGTTCTTGCCGCCGGGGATGCCACCGCGGACGAGCAGGAGGTTCTGCTCTTCGTCGACACGCACGAGCTTGAGGTTCTTGACCGTGACGCGCTCGTTGCCCATGTGACCATACATGTGCAGGCCCTTGCGGACGCGCGCGGGATACGCGCACTGGCCGATGGAGCCCGGGCGACGCTGATTGCGCGAACCGTGGGTGTTGGGGCCCACGTTGAAGTTCCAGCGCTTGACGGTGCCCTGGAAGCCCTTGCCCTTGGAGGTGCCAGTGACGTCGACCGACTTGACCTCAGCGAAGTTCGCCACGGTCACGGTGTCGCCGGTGTGGTATTCCTCGGCGTTGTCGACGCGAACCTCGCGCAGGTAGCGCATGGGCTCGACGCCGTGAGCGGCGAAGTGGCCACTCATGGGCTTGTTGACACGGGACGGCTTGATCTCACCGAACCCGATCTGGACGGCATCGTAGCCATCCGTGGCCTGCGTCTTCACCTGAGAGATGACGCAGGGGCCGGCCTGGATGACGGTGACGGGAACGATGTTGTCATCCTCGTCCCACACCTGGGTCATCCCGATCTTGCGGCCAAGAATCGTGTTGACCATTGCAGATCCTTACCCTCGGCGGTCATGGGACCTTGCATGGGCGCCCTCGCCCGTGCCCCCAGCGGACCGCATTCCTACTGTACGCCGCGGAAAGTCGAGACATAAAGCCCCCAAATTCAGCAGCTGGTCTAGTCTATTACAGCTTCGTGTCATCTGGCGCGAGAATTTTGGAATCCATGGCAACGCCCGGAACCGTGGCCTGTCTTTCCACAGCTCCTCCACGTTTGGACTCCTGAACGCCCCTTGTTACTCCAGAGCCGAAGGCTCTACGGTAACAAGGGTCCTCGTCTCGGATGGAACGGTCGGAACCTGGGAAGCTTGTTACTCCAGAGCCGAAGGCTCTACGGTAACAAGGGGGCCCGGCGGCTAAGGGTTCACTTTACCAAAAAGGGCCGACACCTGGAGGTGCCGGCCCTGGCCTGAGGCTTGTGCGAGAAGAAGCTTAGAGCTTGATCTCGATGTCGACGCCCGCGGGGAGGTCGAGACGCATGAGGGCGTCGACCGTGGAGCTCGTGGGGTCGAGGATGTCGATGAGGCGCTTGTGGGTGCGCATCTCGAACTCCTCGCGCGAGTCCTTGTCCTTGTGCGGCGAGCGGATGACGACGTAGAGGCTGCGCTCGGTGGGCAGGGGGATGGGACCACTCACGCGAGCACCGGTCTTCTGAGCGGTGTCGATGATGAGCTTGGACGACTGGTCGATGACCTCGTGGTCATAGCCCTTCAGGCGGATGCGAATCTTGTTGGACACTTTGACTCCAATCGTGGAGCGCGGCGGCTCCTATACGTGCGGGTGCGCTTAGTTAGCGGCGCCGCCGACCTTCTCGACAATCTCCTTGGCCACGCCCGCAGGCACCGGCTCGTAGGAGTCGAATTGCATGGTGTAGCTCGCGCGGCCCTGCGTCTGGGAACGCAGGTCGGTGGCGTAGCCGAACATCTCGCCCAGGGGCACCTTGGCGCGGATGACCTTGGAATTGGAGCGATCCTCCATGCCCTCGATCTTGCCGCGGCGGCTGGACAGGCTGCCCATGACGTCGCCCAGGTACTGCTCGGGCGTCTCCACGACCACCATCTCGATGGGCTCGAGCAGGACGGCGTCGGACTTCCTCAGGGCCTCCTTGATAGCCATGGAGCCCGCGATCTTGAACGCGGCCTCGGAGGAGTCGACCTCGTGGTACTTGCCGTCGACCAGGGTGACCTTGATGTCGACGACCGGGTAGCCAGCCTTCACGCCGCTCTCGAGCGCCTCCTGGATGCCCTTGTCGATGGAGGGGATGTACTCCTTGGGGATCGCGCCACCCACGATGGCGTTCTCGAACTCGTAGCCCTTGCCACGCTCCTGAGGCTCCATGTCGATGAAGACCCAGCCGTACTGACCGCTACCACCGGACTGACGGACGAACTTGCCCTCGACGTTCTTCACGGCCTTGCCAGCGGTCTCGCGATACGCGACCTGCGGCTTGCCCACGTTGCAGTCGACCTTGAACTCGCGCTTCAGACGGTCGACGATGATCTCGAGGTGCAGCTCGCCCATGCCAGCGATGATGGTCTGGCCGGTCTCGTGGTCGGTGCGCACCTGGAAGGTCGGGTCCTCCTCGGCGAGCTTCGCCAGACCGACGGACATCTTTTCCTGCTCGGCCTTAGTCTTCGGCTCGACGGCAACGTCGATGACGGGAGCAGCGAACTCGATGGACTCGAGAACGATGGGGTGCTTCTCGTCGCAGAGCGTGTCGCCGGTGGTGGTGTTCTTGAGTCCGACGCAGGCCACGATGTCACCAGCGAAGCAGTTGTCGCGGTCCACGCGCTCGTTCGCGTTCATCTCGAGGATACGGCCCAGACGCTCGCGCTTGTCCTTGACGGAGTTGTACACGTAGCTGCCGGCCTCGGCCTGTCCCGAGTACACGCGGAAGTAGGTAAGCTTGCCGACATAGGGGTCGGTCATGATCTTGAACGCGAGGGCGCTGAAGGGCTCCTTGGGGTCTGCGATGCGATGGTCCTCGTTGCCCTTGAGGTCCACGCCGTCGATCGACTTGACGTCGAGCGGGCTGGGCAGGTAGTCGACGACTGCGTCGAGCAGCTCCTGGATGCCCTTGTTTTTGTAGGCA
>CACXFF010000419.1 GCA_902766805.1 uncultured Coriobacteriaceae bacterium
ACCGTCCCCTGGACCACGCCTCCCATCCTGTCCGGTCTCCTGTGCGCCGGCTGGCAGGCCGCTGCCTGGCAGGCTGCCGTGACGGTCATCTCCTTCTTCGTGTACCTGCCGTTCGCCCGTTCGGTCGACCAGGAGTACTACGAGGCGGAGCAGGCTGCTGAGGCCGCGTAAGATCTATCACTCAATCACCTTCCCTGATTGAGAGGGGCCGGTGGGCAACCACCGGCCCTTTCTTTTGTGCCGAGGACGCTGAACTCCCCTCATTTACCTGCGGGTTCATCTGCCAAAGATTCGGTCCGCCCGCCAGTTTGTACGCGTGAACACTGGCGCCTTGTGCTCAAATGAGATAGTTAGGTTGTCCACAGGGAAGGACGGCCTGTAGAGGAGGGGAGCCGAAGGGCTTCCTCAGACCGAAGGAGTGCGACATGACTGAAGAGCTCGAGCTTACTCTGTTCCAGATCATCACGGCCGCTGGTGGCTCCAAGTCCAACTACATTGGCGCCATCCAGGAGGCCAAGGCCGGCAACTTCGAGGCTGCCGAGCAGCTCGTCAAGGACGGCGACGAGTTCCTGTCCCAGGCTCACGATCCTCACGCCAGCCTGCTCACCATGGAGGCCCAGGGCGCTGACGACCTGGTCTGCCTGCTGCTCATCCACGCCGAGGACCAGATGATGAGCTGCGAGGTCTTCAAGCAGATGGCCGTCGAGTTCATCGACCTCTACAAGAAGCTCGCTTAAGCAATCCGCTGAGAGTTGCGCATGCGGGGGAGGCTGCGGCCTCCCCCGTTTTTTTGTACGGTGGCAACCTCTCCACAATGCTAGCCCTGAGCTACCATTACAACGTCATCTGAACAACTCCCAAGGAGGTTGCCATGCCTGTGCTTGGCGTTTCCGTCTATCCCGACATCCGTCCGTTGGACGAGATCCGCTCCTACCTCAAGCGCGCGAGCGCATATGGGTTCACCCGCGTGTTCACCAGCATGTTTTCGGTGGAGGGGAGCAAGGAGGAGGTCTTGGCCTACTTCCGCGACCTCGACGCCGCGGCGCATGAATGTGGCATGGAGATCTCCCTTGACATCAATCCCGACTGCATGGCCCGCATGGGCGCTACGCCGGACGACCTGTCGGTCTTTGCCGACATCAAAGCTGACATCCTGCGCATGGACGGGGCCTACGGCGAGGACGACAACGTGACGATGCTGCAGAATCCCTACGGCATGAAGATCGAGTACAACGCCAGTGCCCTGACGCCCGAGCAGATCGAGAGCCTCGTGGCGCGCGGCGTGGACAAGGACCGCATCCTCGCCTGCCACAACTTCTACCCACAGCACTACACGGGCTTCGAGTGGAAGAAGTTCTTGGAGGTCAATGAGCGCCTTGCACGGTTGGGCATCCGTGTGGCCGCCTTCATCTCGAGCCAGGCGCCCGACACCCACGGCGTGTGGGATGCCACCTGTGGCTTGCCGACGGTCGAGCGCCTCCGCGACTATCCGGCTGACCTGCAGGCGCGCATCATGTTGGCCAGCGGCAACGTGACCGACATCTTCTTTGGCAACGCATATGCCAGCGACGAGGAGTTTGCAGCTGTCCGGGAGGCCTGCACGCCTTTGGAGCCGCACTACATGGATGATTGGCACCGCGATATCGTGCGCGCCTTCACCGAGTTCGACGGTACCGACCAGAGCGAGGCGCTCCTCACGCAGAAGAAGGTGCGCATCGAGCCACTCTACGACCTCACGGCGGTCGAGCGCGAGATACTTTTCGATTTCTTCCCGCACGTGGACGCAGGCGACTCCTCGGAGTGGATCTGGCGCACGCGCCTGCCGCGCATCTACTACCAGAAGCACTGCATCGCGCCGCGCCGCTATCCGTTGCCGCAGTTCCAGCGTGGCGACGTGGTTATGGTCAATGACAACTACAAGCACTATGCCGGCGAGGTGCAGGTAGTGCTCGAGCCCATCGTCAACGACGGTACGCGCAATCTCGTGGCGCGCATCAACCCCCAGGAGATGACGCTGTTCGAGGTTATTGGTCCGCGTGACGTGGTGGTGTTCCTGCCCGAGCGTCCATATCCCGCCGAGGCGGTGTCGGCGGCGAGCGAGACGTCTGAGGAGCGGCCTGCAGGCCTCTTCCAGCGCGTCACGCGCAGGCTGCGCGGCTAACAACTGGTCACGATGGCGTGCGCGCGTCGCCGTGATGGGGGATAATGGCCCCCGTTACGGCGACACGCTTTTTTGGATGCTAGGAGAGAGCGCATGAAAGCAGCGGTTAGGTATCATTCGCCCAAGGGGCACGCCCGCAGGATCGCGGAGGCCATCGCGCGCGGCGTCGGCGTGGAGGCGCTCGACGTCACTGACCCGCGTGCCGGGCTGTCAGAGCCCGTGGATTTCTTCTTCGTCGGCAGCGACTCCAAGGGCCTGAGCCTGCCAGACGAGATGCGCGAATACCTGCAGAACCTCCCCGAGGGCCTCATCGACCAGGCGATTTGCTTCGGCTGCTCGTCGTTCACCCGTCGTCCGGCCTATCTGGTGCAGGAGCTCGTCAAACGCAAGGCCGCACGCATCGCGCCCCAAGCCATCTGGAGCCGCAACGCGCCGCGCGAGGACTTCCTGGAGATCGTGTCGCAGTTTGCCCACACCGAGGTGACCCGCAACGAGGACGACAAGCGCCTGGACCCCAAGGTGTACCTGTTCAAGGAGCTCAAGCTCAAAGAGCAGCGCGAGGCTGCCGAAGCCGCTGCCGCGGCTGGCGAGGACGTCGCGGACGAGGCCGAGGAAGCCGCAGCCCCTGCCTTCGAGGCGGCCGATGGCGCCGAGGACGCCAAGGCGGACACGGCTGAATAGCCTCCCGGCAAGAACGCTGGCTGAGAATAGTACAAACGGCTTGGCCCAGGCCCCGCTCCTGGTGGGCATTTATGTAGACGCGCGAATCCATTTCGTACTGTCTCTTACGCAGTACACAATGGTTGTTCGCTCACGCGCATAAGCCCACTTGGCGCGCTGCCAGGGCGCATCCATTTAGTACTAGCACGCCCTTGCCGCCCTTCCATCTGCCGTTCGGTCACGGCCGTGCCACCCGTTGCGTGGTACGGTTGGTGCATTGTCGGCTCTAGGAAAGGAGCGTCGCCATGCTGCTCGACGTCGATGGCATCAACCCTGCATTCAAGGACAAGCTCATTGCGGTGGTCGAAGGTATCGAAAGCCCCAAGTTCACGCTGAAGGAAGTCCCTGGCACGCGCCCGACCACCTGCGTGTTCGAGGTCGACGACTCCTATGACGTGGACGACATGGTGCCGCTGCTCAAGAGCTCGATCAAGCACTCCGAAGTCGGCGCGATCATGATGTTCCGCGTGACGCCGCACGGCCAGGTCATGTGGGTGCCCAAGCGCAAGTAGGCGACTTGACGGGCGGACGCGAAGGGGGAGGCCATGAACGAGCTCGGCCGTGCTTTCCGGGAACACATTCTGCAGCAGTCCGTGGCGGGCTGCGAGATCCAGCAGATCGACGATGAGCATTTCGAGCTGACCACGCCCGCTGCCGTGGGCCGGGTCAACTTCTATGCCTTCGACGACCAGCCGGTGATTGTGGAGCTGAGCATCGTCGACGCGGAGTGTCCCGGCGACCCCAAGTTCTTCCTGCATTTCGAACTGGACGACCTGCAGCGCGCGCAGGAGCTCTTTGGCGAGATGCTCAGCGAGCTGGCCGACCAGGACCTCTTCGACACGACGCGCGTGCTCCTGTGCTGCACGGCGGGCTTCACCACCACGATGTTCGCCAACAAGCTTTCCGAGGCCGCCCAGACGCTTTCGCTGGACTACAGCTTCGATGCCCTGCCTTTGGCGCAGGCCAAAGAGCAGGGTGGTGCCTACGATGCAGTCTTGCTGGCCCCCCAGGTCGCCTACCAGCGCAAAGACGTCGCTGCGGCCTTCCCCGATGCCGCGGTCGTGGTCATCCCCACCAAAGTATTCGCTTCGTATGACGCAGGCGGCGCACTGCGCATGGTGATGCACCTGCTCTCCGACAACACCGTGTTCCCCTCCGAAGACAGCTCCGACTTGCGCCTGGCGCGCGACATGAAGAACGACTATCGCATCATGGTGGTCACCGTCGTCAACCGTCCGCGCAACGTATGGATGGGCTGGCGCGTGGTCGACCACGGCGAGACGGTGGCCCACGGTCACGTGACCAAGTGCAAGCACGACCTGCGCGACGTTGAGGACCTGCTCGCCTCGCTGCACGTGCAGGGCATCAATGTGTGCGGGCTCGATGCCGTGGGCATCGCCGTGCCGGGCGTGGTCAACCGAGGCACGGTCGCTTTCGCAGCGCGCGACGTGACCGACTACGAGCTTGGCCGCCGCCTATCCGAACGCTATGACACCAAGGTCTTTGTGGACAACAACGCCAACGCCGCGGCCGTGGGCTGTTACGTGAGCCAGGACCAATACGATTCCGTCGTGCTGCACACGCAGCAGACGGGCTACGTGGTGGGCGGCGAAGGCATCGTGGTCGACGGTCATCTGGTGAAGGGGCGCATGAACTACGCGGGAGAGCTCAGCCCGCTCAACCGTGCAATACGCGGTGTCGATCGCGACGAGTGGGGCTGGGATGGCGCGTGGACACCCGAGGGCATGCTCGAGTTGGTGGCGCCCGTCCTCGCGGCCAACACATCGCTCATCGCGCCCGATGCCATCTATGTCGCTATCGACCTGCTTGACGACATGGATGCCCTGCGCGAAGAGATGAAGCGCTACTTTGGGCCCGGCCAGGACATCTTCATCCCCGACCTCATTCACGTGACGGACTATCGTGCGCGCGTGGGCTTGGGGGAGTACGCCCTGTGCCTGCAGAAGCTCAACAATCCGCGTCCGCACCGCAAGCACTAGGC
>CACXFF010000420.1 GCA_902766805.1 uncultured Coriobacteriaceae bacterium
TCGAACTTCATGAACGAGTACACCTTGTCGCCCTTCACCTTGAACGAGATCTCGCTGTAGCCGCCGGCTTCGGACGGCATGACGTCGAGCAGCTCTATCTTCCACTTCTTCTCGCTGGCGAAGCGCTCGTACATCTTGAACAGGTCGCCCGCGAAGATGCCCGCCTCGTCGCCGCCGACGCCGGCGCGGATCTCCACGATGGTGTCCTTGTCGTCGTTGGGGTCGCCGGGGATGAGCATGATCTTGATCTCGTCCTCGAGCGCGGGGAGCTTGGCCTCGTTGGCCGCGATGTCCTCCTGGAGCATCTCCTTCTCGTCGGCGTCCGAGACCTCGGCCAGCATCTCTTTGGCCGCGGCGATGTCCTCCACCGCCGTGAGGTACTCGCGGGCTTTGGTCGCCAACGCCTCCTGGCTGGAGCGCTCTTTGGCCAAACGGGCGTATTCCTTGGGGTCGCTCACGACCTCGGGGCTCATGAGCTTCTTTTCCAACTCCTCAAAGGCTTCGAGGAGCTTCTTGAGCTTGTCTTCCATCGTGCATTCCTCCGTGCAGCATCGTCATAACTTGTGCATCGTACCACGTAAAGGGGGCGCCACCCGCGACGGGAGGCGCCCTCACAGAGCGTACGCGTGTGCAGAGCTAGACGAGCTTGAAGCCGCGCTGCTCGCCCGCAGAGGGCTGGGGCGCGTCGCTGGCGTCCGCCGTGGCGCCACGCTTGAGGAACGCCGGGGCGTTGTCCAGCATGCGCTGGAACTCCGCCACGCGCGCGGCGGCCTCCTCGGCGCTCTCCATCTGGTAGGAGCAAGAGCACTCGGTCACCACGATGCGCATGGCTTTGACGCGCACGGCCATCTGGCGCAGCATCTCGAGCTGGCCGGCCTCGCGCGCCTGCTCGATGAGGTCGTTGGCCTCGGACATACCCATGCCCAAGGCCTGCGGCAGCTCGTCGTCCTCAACCTTGAGCTTGCGCTCTTGGGCGAAGGCGTCGATCGCGGCGTTCTGTTCGGCCATGGTGCGGGACTGCTCGTCGAGCATCGCGTCCAACGACAGCTGCTGCATGCCGGCCTGTCGCATGAAGTCGCTCACGGTGAGGCCCTCGCGCGCGAGGTCGGCAGCCATGCGCTGCTGGAGCGCGGCGCGGGTGCGGGCGAGCTCGTCGGCAGGCACCTGCTGCACCAGGCGTTTGGCCAGCGCCTCGGCGCACTGCGCCGCCTTGGACTGCTCGGTGGCCTGCGAGTTCATCTGCTCGAGCTGACGGCGCAGCTGGTCACGCAGGGACGCCACGCTCGTGACGCCCGGGAACTCTTGGGCCACCCACTCGTCGGTGAGGTCGGCGGGCGCGGTGAACTGCGCTTCGGCCAACTGCTCCGGGCTCATGTGCGCAGCCTCGTGCTCGGCGATGACCTCGCGCAGGGCGAAGTCGACGTCCTGGTCGGTCACGCGCGGCACGCGGACCTCGATGCTCACGGGGTCGTAGCTGGTGAGCGTGTAGTAATAGCGGTCGCCGAGACGCAGGGGCTCGGGCTTGATGAGGTCTGCCATGGGGTCTCCTATCTAGGGGCGCCGGGCGCCGCCCAGCGGTTGGTGAGTCGTCAGTCAGGGTGTGCTTGTACCCAATTCTCAGGCAGCGAGGCACTTCGTTGGCCACGGGCACACAAGTGCCATCGCAACACTACAGGTCCAGCACGAGCTCCACGGGACAGTGGTCGGAACCGTAGACGTCGGACAGGATCGAGGCTCCCGTGATGTGCGGCGCGAGCGCGTCGCTCACCAGGAAGTAGTCGATGCGCCAGCCCACGTTGCGCTCGCGGGCACGCATGCGGTAGCTCCACCAACTGTAGGCCTCGCTGCGATCGGGGTACAGGTAACGGAAGCTGTCGGTGAATCCCGCCTCGAGCAGAGCGGTCATGCCCGCACGTTCCTCGTCAGAGAAACCCGGGTTGAAGTGGTTGAGGGCGGGGCGCGCCAGGTCGATCTCCTCGTGTGCAACGTTGAAATCTCCGCAGGTCACCACGGGCTTGTCCTGGGCGAGGCCCACGAGGAAGTCCCGGTAGCTGGCGTCCCACACCTGGCGCTCGTCCAGGCGCTTCAGGCCGTCCTTGCTGTTGGGCGTGTACACGTCCACGAACCAGAACTTCTCGAACTCCAAGGCGCACACGCGGCCCTCGTCGTCGGCGAACGGGCAGCCGATCTCGTGGATCGTCTGGCGCGGCTCCTCGCGGCTGAAGACGGCCGTGCCGCTGTAGCCCTTGCGCACCGCCGCGCTCCACACCTGATGGTAGCCGGGCAAGTCCAGATCGACCTGGCCCGCTTGGCATTTGGTCTCCTGCAGTGCGAACACGTCAGCGGCGCACGCGTCGAAAACCTCCATGAACGAAGGGTCTTTCTTCAGCACGGCACGCAGGCCGTTCACGTTCCAGGACACCAGGCGTTGTTGGGCCATGAGGGAGCCTCGCTTTACTCGGGATGGCGCGGGTGGCGCGCCGCTACGTAGCCTTACATCGTAGCCGATGGCGCGGGCGGGCGGGTACGCAAACGTCACTTTGGCCGTTTGGGTGCAGGTTGGCGGGTACGCAAACGTGACTTTGGGCGTTTGGGTGCGGCCTAGCGGGTACTCAAACGTGGCTTTGGCCGTTTGGGTACCTGGCGGGGCACCCGGGTCGCACGAAGGAA
>CACXFF010000421.1 GCA_902766805.1 uncultured Coriobacteriaceae bacterium
ACGTCCCACGGGCTCGTCGGTGGCGTCAACGTGTTTCATGGCAGCTCGTCCACGGCCGTCGTGCCCGTCGAGCCGTATGTCACCATGGAGGGCGTCGCTTTCGTCCAGGAGAACTCCATGATGGGCAAGGCCCGGCAGTTCCTCATCGACGCGAAGGCGTCCATCCCGTTCGTCTAGCAGGCTCTCATCGAGATCATTCGGGGCCACCCGGGAGGGTGGCCCTTTCCATGCCGCGGGGAGGTGGCGCCGGTGGCGAAGAGGCTGACCAAGCCCAAGTCCATCTCGTCGGACCCGTGGCGCAGCAAGAAGTGGAACGAGATCGTGCGCGGGCGGCAGTTCAGGCCGTCCGACGTGCCGGCGCTCACGCTGCTCGTGCAGTGGTACCAGATCGTGGACCAGTGCATCGAGGACATGGGCGCGGGCGGAGGGGTGCAGGTCGCCTACAGCAACGACATGGGCGACCTCAAGGCGCTGCCGCAGATCGGCACGATGAAGCAGGCGAGCGCCGAGATCCGGGCGCTCAACAAGCAGCTCGGGCTCGTGGACGGGCGCGACGTGGAGGGAGGCGCGGATGGCGGCGACCAAGACGGCTCGGCGGACGTCCTGCGACTCGTCCAGGGCAAGCGCGCCGCGCGCCGCAACGGGACCGAGGGCTAGGCGCGAGCCGGCCGCCGCGCGCCCGCGCACGGGCTCACAGGAGCCCAGGCTGCGCGTGATGCCGCCCGGCGCGGCGAGCTCCGACGGCCCAGACGCCGCGCTGCTGTGCGCCGAGTACTGGTTCGTGCCGGACCCGTGGCAGGAGGAGCTGCTCAACGACTGGCTGGCGCGCGACGAGCGCGGCCGGCTCATGGTCATCTCGGCCGGGCTGTCGGTGCCGCGCCAGAACGGCAAGAACGGTGCCCTGGAGGCGCTGGAGTTCTACCTGCTGGTGACCGACGGCACCACGCACATCCTGCACACCGCGCACCGCGTGAAGACCGTCAAGCGCGCCTTCAACCGCCTGGCGAAGGTCTTCACGCGCAAGGGCGCGAAGTGGCGCGCGATCCGCGCCATGGTGCGCACGATCCGCCGCACCAACGGCGAGGAGGCCATCGAGCTCACCAACGGCGCGACGATCGAGTACTCGGCGCGCTCCAAGAGCGGCGGCCGAGGCTTCGAGAACATCACGTTGGTGGTGTACGACGAGGCGCAGGAGCTCACCGACGACCAGCTTGAGGCCATCAACGCGACCCTGTCGGCCTCGGCGAGCGGCGACCGCCAGGCCATCTACACCGGGACGCCGCCCGGCCCCAACGTGTTCGGGACGGTGTTCAAGAAAAGGCGCCGCACGGCGCTGGAGAGCCCCACGGCGCGCATGTGCTGGCACGAGTGGAGCGTGGAGGAGCGCCCGGGCGACGACGCCGAGTTCGCCGACGTGCTGGACGCCATATACGCGACCAACCCCGCCATGGGAACGCGCCTCGACATCGAGTTCACCGAGGAGGAGTGGGGCACCTACTCCCCGGAGGGGTTCGCGCGCGAGCGCCTGGGCTGGTGGGACCCCGAGGCCGAGGCGCAGGACCCGCCAGCGATCCCGCCGGAGGCGTGGGAGGCGTCGGCCATAGACGCCATCGCGCGAAGGTACCAGGGCGTCACGTGCCTGGGGGTGAAGTTCAGCGCCGACGGGGCGCTCTGGGCGCTCGCGGGCTGCAAGGCCAAGCGCGACCGGAGCCGGTACGCCTTCGAGCTCGTGGAGCTCGGGGACACGTCGCGCGGGACGCGCCCGCTCGCGCAGGCCTTGGCGGCCCGCGCCGGCAGGGCATCGGAGGTGTGGGTGGACGGGGCCAACGGCGCCGAAGCCCTGTGCACCAACCTGGAGGCGCTGGGCGTGCCGAGGGGCTACGTGCGGCGCATGTCGACCGCGGACGCGATAGCGGCCTCCCAGTCGCTCGTGGACGGGCTGTCCGACGGCACCGTCGCGCACTCCACGAAGGGGCAGGAGGTGCTGGACGAGGCCGCCGCCGTCGCCACGAGGCGCCCGATCGGGCGCTCGGGCGGCTGGGGCTTCGAGGGCTCGATAGAGCTGGAGGCGTGCGCGGCGGCCGTGAGGGCCGCGCGCGGCACGAAGAGGGACCCGACGAGAAGGCAGCAGGTGCTGATGTGAACAGAGACCATTGCAAGACATCCACGCCGGCGCCCGACGAGGCCTGCGTCCCGGCGCGCTACCGAAACGACGTGCGCGACCTGTTCGACACGTGGGCCTCGGTGCGCGCCCGCAACGCCTCGCTCAGGTCCTACGTGGAGATGAAGAACGCGACCAAGGACCTGGGCATCTCCATACCGCCCGACCTCGTAAGGGTCAACTCCGTGGTCGGGTGGGCCGACAAGGCGATGCGGGTGCGCTGCGTCCGCTCCAAGTTCCAGGGCTTCGTGTTCGAGGGAGAGCAGGACCGGCGCCTCGACGCGCTGGCGAGGCGCAACCGCCTCGTCGGGACGTACTCCCGCGCGTGCCGCGGGGCGCTCACCTACGGGTGCTCCGCCATCACGGTGATGAGGGGCGCCGGCCGGCGCCAGCCGCCCGTGGTCGTGCGCAGCTTCTCGGCCAACCAGGCCGTGATGATCTGGGACCGGGCGGCGCAGGGC
>CACXFF010000422.1 GCA_902766805.1 uncultured Coriobacteriaceae bacterium
TACGAGCGCGTCTCGCCTGACTTCTTGAACGAGAACTTGCTCTCCTCGCCGCGGGTCAGCCTGATGATGTTCTCGCGATGCCGGAAGAGCACGACCGCGGCCGTCAGGCAGAGCACGAGGGCAGAGTCGAAGTGCGCGCCTCCCAGCAGCAGGCCCAGCACCGGCAACGAGACCGCAGCACAGGCCGAACCCAGGCTCACATAGGCCGTGGGCAGGGCCACCGCCAAGAACACTAGCAGCATCGTAACCGCCACGCCCGGCGTGAAGCCCAGCGCGCCGCCCAAGCCCACGGCGATGCCCTTGCCACCCTTGAAGCCCAGGTAAGGACTGAAGCAGTGGCCGCAGATGCACGCGAAATAGATCCAGCAGAGCAGCACGCCGCAGTTGCCGCGCAGCAGCAGCTCGTCCGCGCCGCCCTCGACGAAGTTCGCCAAGATGAGCTTGCCGCCAAACGTCATCACGAAGCCCTTGAGCACGTCACAGAGCAGCGTGAGGGCGCCGACCTTCTTGCCAGCCGCGCGCGTCACATTGGTCGTACCGATGTTGCCCGAGCCCACGGTGCGCACGTCCACGTTGCCGAAGCGCTTGGCAAAGATCAGGCCAAACGGGATGGCGCAGACGAAGAACGCCACAACGCACAGCACGATGGTGACGATGATCGCAGGAACCGTCATGTCGCTCAGGCCTCCTTGCCGCGGAACTTCAGCCGAATCGGAGTGCCCACCAAATCGAAGGTCTCGCGCAGGCGGTTCTCCATGAAGCGACGGTAGTTGGCATCGGCGAGCTCGGGGTGATTGCAGAAGAACGTGAAGACGGGCGGCTCGGCGCCGGTCTGGGTGACGTAGGTCACCTTCAGGCGCTTGTTGCCCTGCGTGCGCGTGAAGCCGCTCTCGCGGATGCGCTCGAGCATGCGGTTGAGCTCAGGCGTGGAGGCACGCGACGAGCGGGCCTCAGCCGCGGACTCCACCATGTCCCAAATCTTGTCCACCGAACGGCCCGACAGCGCGGAGATCCGCAGCACGGGAGCCCAGGTGGCCAGGGTCATGCGCGCGGAGAGCGACTCGGCGATGACCTGGCGCGCACGCTCGTCGCGCACGAGGTCCCACTTGTTGAGCAGGATGACCAGGCCGCAGCCACGCTCGATGGCCTCCACGGCGACCTTCTGGTCCTGCTCGGTGACGCCCACCGACGAGTCCACGACGAGCAGCGCGATGTCGGCGGCATCGAGCGCCTGGTAGCCGCGCACGATGGAGTAGTACTCCACGTCCTCGTGCACCTGGCTGCGCTTGCGCATGCCGGCGGTGTCCACGAGGCGGATGGGACGGCCGTCGTGCTCCACGACCACGTCCACGGCGTCACGCGTGGTGCCTGCGACGTCGCTTACGATGGAGCGCTCGACGCCGGCGATGCGGTTCACCAGCGAGCTCTTGCCCGCGTTCGGCCGGCCGATGACCGCGACGTTGAGGGCGTCGGACGGGTAATCCACGCCCTCGCGCTCCTCGGGCAGCACGGCTACGATCTCGTCGAGCAGGTCGCCCACGCCGATGCCGTGGGACGCGCTGATGGGGTGCGGCTCGCCGATGCCCAGCGAGTAGAGCTCCCACAGCTCCTGCTCGCGGCCGGGATCGTCAAGCTTGTTGGCCACGAGCAGCACCGGCTTGTCGGTCTTGCGCAGCACGCGCGCCACGACCTCGTCCTCGTCGACGGTGCCGGTGGTGCCGTCGACGACGAACACGATGGCGTCGGCCTCGGCGCAGGCAGCCTCGGCCTGTGCCCGGATGGAGCCCGCGAACGGGTCAGTCGAGCTCAGGGACTCGATGCCGCCGGTGTCGATAAGCACGAAGTCGCGGCCGTTCCAGTCGGCCTCATGATAGCTGCGGTCGCGTGTGACGCCACGGCTCTCGTGCACGATAGCGTCCCTGCGCTGGATTATGCGATTGACCAGGGTGGACTTGCCCACGTTGGGACGCCCCACCACGGCCACGATTGGCTTTGCCATAAGCGATGGTCCTTTCTTCACGGGAAGGCGCCGACACGCCGCGCCTCGGCCCTGGCTTCTTAGCTTACCATGCGCAGACGCCCTCCATCAAAAGGGACAAAAGCCGCTCCCCGCCGACCTGAGCCGACGGGGAGCGGGACGTTCGGAGCGCATGGGTGGTGCAGGCGAGGTGCTCGCGGCATCTCAGGCCGAGGTGGAAGAGCCCTTACTCCGTGGGATACGAGCTCAGCACCGCGTCGATGTCGGGGACGAGCTTGGTCTTGCGCGAGATGCCGGGCGTGATCACGTAGGTCACCGTAGAGATCGGCAAAACCCTCGAGATAGATGCCACCGGCTTCAAGGCGGCGGCGACTGAAGGGTTCCAGGCGATTGACCAGATACTCGCGCAAATGACTGGAGCCTAATCCAGGGCAGATCAGAGCGCCTGCTATCTGAGCCGGGCCGCAACGGGAGAACCCTCCGCTGCGGCCCGGCGTTTTGTCGCTGGCTCCCTGAGTCAACGCGCTCCAAGCAAAGAAAAGCGCCGGGAGGAAGAATCCTCTCGGCGCTCAATGACTGACCTCGATGGGCGGTTACTAGTCCTGAGGTCCCTCGTACTCAGCGGAGCCGAAGCCCAGCACGAGGATCATGATGCTGTTCAGGAAGATGTAGCCAATGAACCAGGCAAGGCCCTTGCCAAAGCTCTGGAACAGCTTGTACTCCTGGACGAGCTTGAGGACCGCGGACGCCAGCATGACGATGATGCCAACGATGCCCAGGAAGCCCAGGCTCCCAGACTCAGCAGCGGCAGCGCTCTGAGCATCGATGGTGGTGAGAACGGCACCAACGATAGCAAGGCCCAGGTACGCCCAGAACAGGTTGATGTTGGTCCAGGAGAGCTTCCACTCGATGAACTCGTTGTAAATCGGGACGATGGACTTCCATCCAGCCTCGCCAGCCTTGGTGAAGATCTTCCAGCGAGCGATGATCGTCAGCACGTAATAAGCGATCGCAAGCACGCCAACCACCGCAAGGCTGGACATGATGAAGCCCATGAGGCCACCCACCGCGCTTGCTGCGACTACCGTCTCGTCAGCCATTGCCGAACCAGTCGTTTCCATATCTACCTCCTTGTTGTGTCGGACATGGAGCTTCAGTGTAGCCAATCGTAAGCGTTCTGCCAACCTCTGAATTGTGATAGAAAAAGAGTTTAAGTGTTTTTATCCACGCGAACACGTTCGTTTCACCGATTAATGTGCTCGATCGCCGACAAGACAGTGTCGTGCGTCCTCTCTGCGCAACGCCTCATAGCTTAAACCGCGTCCGCGCGTCTCGCTATACGGCCGCGACTCCGCACAGGTTCGTGTCCTCCTTATGCATCACCTCGCACGCTATCCCCGCGTCAGCGAGCTCGGCAAGGAACGCGTCCATGTATTTCTCCGACGGGAAGGTCTGTGCCACCATCAGGAAGAAGTGCTGGTTGATGCATGCGATCTCGCATAGGATGTCCGTCACCCCAGGGGTGGAGACCACGTACAGTTCCTCGATGTACGGGTCGAGGGGGCCGAAGCTCCTGCTGTTGGCGTAGGACATGGCGATGCTCCAGCGTGGGACCCCGGCGTACTTGGCGGTCATCTCCGAAAAGCCCGAAGGCCGCGCATCTCCAGCACGACCTTCGGGCTTCTTACGAGGCAAAACGCACGTGACGCCTCGCCGCGGCACTCCCCCGCTCCGCCTCCGGGCGGGTTGCGTACCCTTAGTCCCCACCAAAAAAGAGCGTCGAGCAAGCCGACCACGGCGTCGGCGGTCTCCTGGCCGCCAAGCGAGAAGTCCCTGTCGAACTCGTCGCGGACGAAGTTGCAAGCCTTCAGGAAGCTGTCGAACTGCTTGATCTCGATTTCGTTGTCAGAGAAGATGTGGTAGTCGATGGTGACTACAACGTAGTTCTCCTTGCCATCTTCCTTGAGGAGGAACCATTCGTCGGTACCATCGTCGGTCTCGTTGAAGCCAGCAAGGACCTCGTAGTCCTCGTAGGGCTTGAGCGGACCTCGTAGCGCGCCTTGTCGGCGAACTCCCTCCTGCCGTACTTCACGTACTACTTATCCGCCTCCATAGTGGCCCCCTTTGTCTACCAGGTCTCATTCATGCAGTTGTACCACGTACCGCCAGCGACGGAAGCAAGCTGTTCATCCGTGAGCTCGATGCCCTCAGCCTTGGCAAGAGCAATCAGGTCTTCCGAGCTTTTACACTCCCTCGCCTTTTCCATCTGCTCTGTGGACAGATCACTAAACTTTGCCATATCCGTCTCCATCCGGTCTGGTCGCTCTTGCGGGACATCCCGCAAAAACTAGATTGCATTCTACTACCGTAGCAGGCCTCCTGTCCCAATTCGGTAA
>CACXFF010000423.1 GCA_902766805.1 uncultured Coriobacteriaceae bacterium
CCAGGCCGGACAGGATGAGCTGCCAGCGGTTCTCGACGAAGAAGGTGCGGTTGAAGCTGTCCGCGAGACCCTCGAAGAAGCCCTTGCCCGGCTGTGCCGCGCCACCGGCGCCGCCAACCGTGCGCACGACCGCGACCAGGCCGCCGTCGTAGTACGGGTCGGTCATGTCGATAACCTGCTTGCGCTCGTCGGTGATGGACAGCAGGCTCATGCCCACCTCTGCCTTGTTGGACTCCAGCTCGGCAATCAGGGCGTTCATGGGCGCGGTATAGAACTCCACGTGGTAGCCCAGCTCCTTGGCTATCATGAGGAATACCTCAGGGCTGAAGCCGACGACCTCATCCTCGCGGAAGTAGCAGGCGGGCTCGCTCTCGGATGTGCAGACGGCCCGGATCGTGCCGTTGGGGGCGTCCCAGTCCTGCGCGGGCATCGTCTTGGCCGACTCGTCGCTGCCCGTCCACTTCTGGTAGGCGGCCTCGATGCTGCCGTCCGCCTTGAGCTTGGCTATCGTCTCGTTGACCTTGGCCGTGAGCGGGCTGCCCTTGGGCAGGGCGAAGCCGTAATGGTCGGTCACCAGCGGCTCGGACTGCGCGGCCATCCCCTCGTTGCGCGCGGCGACCAGCTCGGAGACGGGCTTGTCCAAGACGAAGCAGTCGATCTTGTTGGCCTGCAGGGCGCCTACCATCTCGGAGATGTTGTTCAGGTAGGTGAAGTCGGACTCATGGACGCCTGGGAAGGCGGCCTCGATGAGCCCGGGCGCGGCAGAGCCTATGACCGAACCATAGCGCTTGCCGACGAGGTCCTTGGGCGTGGGCAGCTCGAGGCTCGGCGCAGCCTGTGTGGCAGCCTGCGTCGTGGCCTGTGTGGCAGCCTGCGTCTCGGCCGTCGCGTCCGCCGCGAGCGCCGGCAACGGGCGCGCGAGCACCATCAGGCACAGCAATAGTGCGCAGACGCGCTTGAACACACGCATGACGCACCTCACCTTCCATCGACCCCTTGGACGTGCATGCGCCTGGGCCATGCACATGTTTCCTAGGGTACAGGACCCGTCGGACAAAAAAGCGTTAAAGATTCGAACACGGATGCATATCCGCGCGCAAGCCTAGAGGCAGAAGCCCACCACGACTCCCTGCGCATCGCCCGCCTCGAAGGTCCCCGCCGGATATCCGCTGTCCAGAGCGCCGTAGTAGGCGTCGGACAACAGGACGTAGGGCGTGCGGTACCACCAGCCGCAGGGCACGCCCTGCCAGCTGCGCGCGCACAGGCCCGCGGGGTCTTCCCGCGCCGTGACCCCACCCTGCGCGAAGAGCTGGTACTGTGCCCCTTCGGCGTTGACGAGCTCGTCGAGCCGTGCGTGGTTGGGGCCGTAGGCATCCTCGAACCAGCTGACCGGCCCGCAGACCTCGACCGCAGAAGGCACCCAGAGCAGCTCGGCGCTCGGGGCCACCGACGCCACGTCCACGAGCGCGAGGTCCTCGACCCTACCCGTCTGGTTGGAACGCTTGGCCACCGGCACCAGGTAGTCGGCCAGCTCTGCGGGCAGCGCGGGCGCGAGCTCCTGCTCGATCCAGGCGCGCAGGTCGCTGCCCGGCCAACCGCCCTGCGCGCTGCCGTCGGCACGCATCGGACGATGTCCCACGCACTCCGCCGCCAGGAAGCTCAGGCCCACCGGCCCGCGTCCATCGGCGCGCTCGTCTTGGAGCAGGCCCACGAGACGCACGCCGAACTGCGTGCCGTCGGACAGAGTCACCACACGCAAAGCGCTGCTCAACGTACCGTCCGCATTGGCCAGGCCGAAGTGCTGAGCAGCCGACAAGGCACCGTCCGGCCCCACGGCCTCTATCTGTCGCGAGATGTCGGACAGCTCCGCCCAGGTATAGGTCGCCAAGCCGTCCCGAGCAGCCTGCTGCGGGCTAGACGAAGGCTGCGCCACCTGTTGGGCCTCCTCGAACGAAGACATCCAGCCCCGCTCCGCAAGCCAGACCTCGAGCCGGCCGCTGTAGGCAACCCAGAAGCCGGCAGCCGCGACCAACGCGCAGAGCCCCGCGACCACGAGGGTCTCCACGGCGCGGCGCGGCGGGCGACGCTTGCCGCCCATCTTGCTCATGTGCTTAGTCATAGGCCTCGACGCCCGCGCAGCTCACGCGTGCAAAGAAGTGAGGACGCTCGGCCACGGGCTCGTCAGCGAACTCCAGGGACGCCAGAAGCCTGCGCTCCCCTTCCTCCAGCAGCTCGGGCGTGGCGGCGTACAGCGTGGCGAGAACGGCGCCCTGCTCCACCCGGTCACCCGTCTTGGCCGCGAGCCGTATGCCCGCCAGCATGTCGATGGCGTCTTCCTTCTTGGCGCGGCCGGCTCCGAGCGCGACGCTCGCCATGCCGATGCCCTCGGTGTCCATGTGGCAGAGGTAGCCAGCGCGCGGTGCCGCCACGTCCTTGCTGCAGGCGGCCTGGCCAAAGAGCGCGTAGTCGTCCAGCACGCGCGCGTCGCCGCCCAAAGCGCCCACCATGAGCTTCATGCGCTCGAAGGCCTCGCCGTTCGCCACCTGGCGGCGCGCCATAGCACGGCACTCGTCCAGGCTGCCCTGCTCGGCCAAGACGAGCATGTTGGCCGCAAGCTCCAGGCAGGTCTGCGTGATGTCGTCGGGCGCGCAGCCCTTGAGCACGTCCGCCGCCTCCATGACCTCCAGCGCGTTGCCGATGGCAAGCCCCAGCGGACGGTCCATGTCGGAGATGAGCGCGACCGTGGTCCTGCCCACCTCCTCGCCGATGGCCACCATGGCCTGGGCGAGCTTGACGGCGTCCTCGGGCGTCTTCATGAAGGCGCCGCTGCCGCACTTCACGTCCAACAGGATGCGGTCGGCGCCGGCGGCAATCTTCTTGGACATCACCGAACTGGCGATCAGCGGTATCGAATCGATCGTGGCCGTAACGTCACGCAGCGCGTAGAGCTTCTTGTCGGCCGGCACGAGGTTGCCGGTCTGGCCCACGACCGCGACGCCCACCTCGTGTACGATCTCGAAGAAGCGCTCAAGCGGCTGCTCCACGCACAGGCCGGGGATGGACTCGAGCTTGTCCAGCGTGCCGCCGGTGTGGCCCAGGCCGCGGCCGCTCATCTTGGCCACGGGCACGCCGAGAGAGGCCACGATGGGCGCCACGGCCCAGGTCGTCTTGTCACCGACACCGCCCGTCGAGTGCTTGTCCACCTTGATCCCCGGGATGCGCGACAGGTCCACCTGGTCGCCTGAGCACGCCATGTGGGTGGTGAGCCAACCCGTCTCGCGCGCGCTCATGCCCTGGTAGTAGATGGCCATGGCCAAGGCAGAGGCCTGGTAGTCGGGAATGGAGCCGTCGGCATAGCCGCGGACAAAAAACGCGATCTCTTCTTCCGTGAGCTCCAAGCCGTCACGCTTGTGCTTGATGATGTCGAACATACGCATGGGACACGCCAATCTTCGAGAACGAAAGGATGTGGGAGACGCAAGCGGGACGCCCGGATGACGTCAGCGCCCGAGGTTCTCGGGACCGAAGGACTCTGGCAGCAGCTCGCGCAGAGTGTAGGTCTTGCTCCGCCCCGCGGAGTCCGCGAGGATGATGCGGAAGTCGTCCAGGTCGCAGAACTCGCGCATCACCTGACGGCACACGCCACAGGGCGCACAGAACTCTGGCGCCGGCTGCCCTTCCGGCCCGCCGACCACCGCGATGGCCTCGAAGTCGCGCACGCCGTCGTAGATCGCCTTGAAGAAGGCGGTGCGCTCCGCGCAGTTGGACGGCGTGTACGCGGCGTTCTCGATGTTGCATCCCTGGTAGACCTGCCCGTCGGCCGTCAACAGGGCGGCACCGACGGTCCAGTGTGAGTACGGGGTGTAGGCATGCTCCCGGGCCTCGAAGGCCAGGCGCACGAGCTCGGCGTCTTGCATCTGTGATTCCCTCCAGACGAACACAGGCCCCTGCGCGGGGCCCAGATATCACCACTATAGACACCGCGCGCGGCTGTCCGCGCACGAGGCGGGCAAGGGTCGTCCGCCCTCGCCCAACGGACCGTGCGCGGCCGCGCCCGCCTGGCACACGGGCACAAAAGAGAAAAGCGGGCGACATCCCAGAGATGCCGCCCGCACGCGCGAGACTCGCGTCGGCCAGAGGCTAACGGCTGCCCTTGATGTAGGGAACGCCGTCGGCCTTGGGCGCCACGCTCTTGCCCACGAAGAGGATGAGGACGATGATCGTCATCGCGTAGGGCAGCATGGCCAGGATCTGGGACGGGATGACGGTGGCACCGCCGCCCAGCAGCACCGTGAGGGCCTGGGTGGCGCCGAAGAGCATGCACGCGCCGTAGGCGCCCCAGGGGGTCCACTTGCCAAAGATGACCGCCGCCATGGCGATGAAGCCGTGGCCGGAGATGGCCGTCTGCGTGAACTGCGAGATGATGGCGATCGTCATGGACGCGCCGCCGAAGCCTGCGAAGACGCCGGAGAGGATGACGCAGATGTAGCGCACCTTGTAGACGTTGATGCCCAAGGTGTCCGCCGCAGCGGGGTGCTCGCCCACGGCGCGCACGCGCAGGCCCCACTTGGTGCGGTACAGCACGAACCACACGCCGAGCGTGAGCAGCAGCGCCATGACCGTCGTCACGTTGACGTTGAGGTTGGACCAGACCGTGCCCGCCATCCAGCTGTCGCCCAGGACCTTCGGGAGCTTGGTGACGATGGGGCTCATGGCCGCGCCGTCGAAGAAGTTGCGGCACAGGAAGAGCGCCAGGCCGGGGGCAAGCAGGTTGATGGCGACGCCCGAGACCGTCTGGTCGGCCGCGAAGCTCACCGAGGCCACGGCGTGCAGCGTGGCGACGAGGCCGCCCGCCAGGCCCGCGACGAGGAACGCGATCCACGGGTTGCCCGTGAAATAGCTCGCAATCGCGGCCGAGACGGCGCCGATGACCATCATGCCCTCGATGCCGATGTTGGTGACGCCCGAGCGCTCGGATACGACGCCACCCAGCGCGCCAAAGATGAGCGGGGTCGAGTACATGAGCGTAATGCCCACGAGCAGAATGATGCTATCCATAGAGCGTCACGCCTCCTTTCCGGGGAGCGCCGCGTCACCGGCTGCGGCCTTCGCTTCCTGACGCCGCTCGAGCCACTCGGCAATGCGCCTGGTGACGGCGGGCAGCGCGATGAAGAAGACGATGGTGCCGATCATGATGTTGATGATGTCCGACGGAGCGCCCATGACCTGCTGCACGCTCATGCCGCCGTAGATGAGGCCCGAGAAGAGCAGCGAGGCGGGGATGCAGCCCACGCAGGAGCAGCCCGCGATGAAGGCCACCGACAAGCCGTTGAAGCCGTAGCCCTCTTGGGCGGCCAGCAGCGTGATCGTGTGCGGCGCGATGCCCGTGATGTTGAGGGCGCCGGCCAGGCCGCAGACGGCGCCGGAGATGAGCATGCACAGCACGATGGAGCGATTCACGGGAATGCCCGCGAAGAGCGCGGCGTCCTTGTTGTAGCCCACGGCGCGCAGCTCGTAGCCGAGCTTGGTGCGCGCCAGCAGGATGCTCTCGGCGACAGCCACGAGCACGGCGATGATGAAGCCGGCGTTCAGGTCGGTCTTGAGCAGCGCCTCACGCAGCCACGGCACGCCCGCGAGGGCGTCCACTGCGGCATCGGTGGTCTTCCACTCGTGCAGGATGGTGATGTAGCCCGAGCTGTGGATGGGCAGGGCACTCGTGGAGTTGGGCTTGTGAAACGCGTCGCTCATCACCACGAAGTTGCAGAGGTAGAGCATGATCCAGTTGGTCATGATGGACGTGATGACCTCGTGGATGCCAAAGCGCGCCTTCAGGAAGCCGATGAAGGCGCCCAGCGCGGCGCCGCCCGCCACGCCTGCCAGGATGACCAGCGGAATCTCCAACACGGCAGGCAGGTCGAGCGTGATGCCCACGATGGAGGACAGGATGGTGGCCGCGATGTACTGGCCCTCCGCGCCGATGTTGAACAGGCCCGTCTGGAAGGCGAAGGCCACGCCCACGCCCGTGAGCAGGATCGGGGTCGCCTTGATGATGACGTTGGCGATGTATTTGGGCTTGCCGAGCGCGCCTTGGAACAGCGCGGCGAAGGACCCGATGGGATCGTAGCCCGCCACGGCCAGCACCACGGCCGCCACGATGAAGCCCACGAGGATCGCCAGCAGCGAAGACGCGATGGGCTTCTTGAGGAACTTGATTACGGCGTTCACTGAGAACCACCTCCTGCCATGAGGAGTCCGAGCTCCTTCTCGTCCACCGTGCCCTGCTCGAAGGAGCCCACGATCTTGCCGTGGTAGATGACGTCGATGGTGTCACTGACGTCCATGACCTCGTCGAGCTCGTAGGAGATGAGCAGGATGGCAGCGCCACGGTCGCGCTCTGCGATGAGCGTCTTGTGCACGAACTCGATGGCGCCCACGTCCAGGCCGCGCGTGGGCTGGAAGGCAATGAGGATGTCGGGCACGTAGGAGACCTGGCGTGCGATGATGGCCTTCTGCTGGTTGCCGCCCGAAAGCCCGCTCATCCGCTCCTGCTCGCAGCCAGAGGGACGGATATCGAAGCGCTCGACGAGGGTGTGCGTGTACTCGTGGAGCTTGTCGTAGTCGAGCATGATGCCCTTGCCGAAGAGGTCCTCCCCGTGGCGCTCCAGAACGGTGTTCTCCTCCACCATCATGGGCAGCACGAGGCCCCAGCGGTGGCGGTCGGACGGGATGGTGGCCACCGCGTGCTCGAACACGTTGCGCGGGGTGGTGTTCTGGACCTCATGGCCGCCCACCATGATGCGCCCGGCCTTGACCTTGATCAGACTGCAGATGGCGTCGACGAGCTCCTGTTGGCCGTTGCCGTCGATGCCCGCCAGGCCGACGATCTCGCCGGAGCGGACGTCGAGGTCGAGCTCGCGCACCTGGTCGATGCCACGCTCGTCGGCGACCGTGAGGCGACGGATCGAGAGCAGGACCTCGCCGGGATGGGCCTTGGTCTTCTCGACCTTGAGGTTGACGTTGCGGCCCACCATGCGCGAGGCCAGGTCGGTCTCGTTGGACTCCTTCACGTCCACCTTGCCCATGTAGACGCCGCGCCTGATGATGGAGCACTCGTCCGCCGACTCCAGGATCTCCTTGAGCTTGTGCGTGATGATGATGATCGTCTTGCCCTTGGAGGTGAGGTCGTGCATGATCTCGATGAGCTTCTCGATCTCCGGCGGCGTGAGGACGGCGGTGGGCTCGTCCAGGATGAGGATCTCCGCACCGCGGTAGAGAGCCTTGAGGATTTCCACGCGCTGCTGCATGCCCACCGAGATGTCTTCGATCCGGGCGTCGGGATCCACGTCGAAGCCGTACTCCTGGGAGATGGCCAGCACCTCTTCGCGTGCCTTCTTCATGTCGAGCACGCCCGCAGCGCCACACACCTCATCGCCCAAGATGATGTTCTCGGTGACGGTGAAGTTCTCCACCAGCATGAAGTGCTGGTGGACCATGCCGATGCCCCGCCTGATGGCCTCCGTCGGCGACGTGATCTGCGCCTCCTCGCCATTGATGAACACGCCACCCTCATCGGCCTGGTACAGACCGTACAAGATGTTCATCAGCGTGGTCTTGCCCGCGCCGTTCTCGCCCAAGATGGCGTGGACCGTCTGCCGCTTGACGTCGAGATCGACGTGGTCGAGCGCCGTGAAGGCTCCGAACTTCTTCAGGATGCCATGCATCTGCACCGCATACTCAGAGCTCACTTCCACGTGCTACCCCCTTTCGCTCGCGCTATGCACACACTACCAACACAACTATAAAGGAGCGCCCCCGCAGGAGCGCTCCCAATTCAGCCATTTTTGGCCAACGTAGCTTGTGTGTGCGCCGCAGCCTTACTTGAGGCCCTCGACGAACTTCTTGAGCTGCTCTTCGGTCTCGGGAACCTCGACCTCGCCCTTCTTGATCTTCTCCAGAAGCGCCAGGGTGTCGTTGTAGACGTCGTCGGGCAGCTTGTCGTGGGTCGGGGCGATGCCCACGGCGTCCTCGGCAGCGGACAGGGTGATGTTGCCGCCACCCTTGATGGAGCCGTCCATGATGCCGTTGGACACGGACACGACCGCCTCGTCGACCTTCTTCAGGGCGGAGGTGATGATGGTCTTGTAGTCGGGGAACAGGGCCGCCTGGTCCTGGTCAACGCCGATGGCGTAGACGTTGGCGTCGTTGCAGGCCTCGAGCATACCCACGCCCGTGCCGCCCGCAGCGTGGTACAGGACGTCGCAGCCGTCGGAGATCATGGACTGAGCGATGGCCTTGCCCTTGCCGGCATCACCGAAGGACTCGGCGTACTGGCCCTTGTAGGTGACCGTGGTGCCCTTTTCCTTGTTGGCGTACTCGATGCCGGCGTAGTAGCCGTACTCGAACTCCTGGATGGTCGGGGAGGTCATGCCGCCGACGAAGCCGACCTTGCCGGACTGGCTCATGCGGGCCGCGATGTAGCCGACCAGGAAGGAGGGCTGGGCAGCCTTGAACAGGACGCCGGTGAGGTTGGAGGCCTCGCTGTCGTTCGTGGAGTCGATGAGGGCGAACTTCACGTCCGGGTTCTGCTTGGCGGCGGTGTTCACGGCCTCACCCATGGCGAAGCCGATGCCCCACACGAGCGCGGAGCCGTCGTCGACGGCCTTGTCGAGGTTGGTCGCGTAGTCGGAGTCCTGCTTGGACTCGATGTAGGAGACCTTCCAGCCGTTTTCGGACTCGAGCTTCTTCATGCCCTGCCAGGCAAGCTGGTTGAAGGACTGGTCGTTGACGCCGCCGGTGTCGGTGACCATCTCGACCGAGACGGAACCGCCCGCAGGAGCAGTGCCGGTGGCGGCGCTGGTGGTGGCGGCACCAGAGCCACTGGTCTGGGAGCCACCGCAGGCAGCCAGGGCAGCCAGGGCGCCCGTGCCGAGCGTCGTAGCGAAGGCGCGGCGCGTCATGTTCGTGTTCATTGGACTCTCTCCTTTACGTCTGTCCCAAATGCCTTGGGATCCTCCAGACCGGCGGGAAGCTTCCCGCTTGGTACCTGTTTTACGTACCAGAAACACTATAGCGCGGGAGCAGCGTGCTTAACAGCGACTTTCAGCGCTATTTCCATCATTTGGGTGAAGCTCGTCTGGCGTTCTGAGGCGGGAAGCCCCTCCCCCGTGAGCGGCAGGTCGCTCACCGTCATGATGCCGAGGGCCTTCTTGCCGGCACGCATGGCGTTGGCGTATAGGCCGGCGGCCTCCATCTCGGCCGCGAGCACGCCCGCGGCGGCCCACGCTTCGTTGACGCCCGGCGCGCTGTAGAAGACGTCGGTGGAGAGCAGGTTGCCCACGTGATAGCTCGCTCCGAGCTCCTCGGCGGCGTCCACGGCATCGCGTACCAGGTCGAACGAGGCGATGGGCGCGTAGGTGCCCGGGACGCCCATGGTCTTGGCCACGTAGTTGGAGTCCGTGCAGGCGCCCTGGCCGATGATCACGTCGCGCAGCTTGACCTGAGGCGCCAGGCCACCGGCGCTGCCGATGCGGATGATCGCGTCCACGTCGTACTCCGTGAAGAGCTCCCAGGAGTAGATGCCGATGGACGGAATGCCCATGCCCGAGCCCATCACCGAGATCTCCACGCCGTCGTAGAGGCCCGTGAAGCCGAACATGTTGCGCACCTCGTTGACGAGCCGCACGTCGCTCAGGTAGTGCTCGACGACGTACTGGGCGCGCAGGGGGTCTCCGGGCATGAGGACGACCTTGGCCAGGTCGCCTTTGCTCGCGGCGTTGTGGGGGGTTGCCATGTGAAAGCTCCTTTCGCTGGGGGGTGGCGCTGGCGTGCTGTCACGCCAGGATGTCGGACAGGCGGCTCGTGCCGACACCGAGCGGCTCGCAGCCCAGGTAGTCCAGGACGGTCGCCGAGATGTCGGCGAAGGTGGGCAGCGTGCCCAGGTCCGCACCCGCGCGCACCTGCTTGCCCGTGATGACCCAGGGGATGTACTCACGCGAGTGGTCGGTGGACGGCGTCACCGGGTCGCAGCCGTGATCGGCCGTGACCATGAGCAGGTCGTCGTCGCGCAGCAGCTCGAGCATGCGGGGCAGCTGCGCGTCGAAGTAGCTGATGGCGCGCGCGTAGCCGTCGACGTCGTTGCGGTGGCCATAGATCATGTCGGTGTCGACGAGGTTGGTGAAGCACAGGCCGTGGAAGTCGCGCTCCATCCAGGCGATGGTCTTCTCGATGCCGTCCGGGTTGCCGCTCGTCAGCACGTGGTCGGTCGTGCCGCGCCCGGCGAACAGGTCGTAGATCTTGCCGACCGACAGCACGTCGTAGCCGTGGGCCTTGAGCTGGTCGAGCATCGTGGTGCCCGTGGGCTCGAGCGAGAAGTCGTGGCGGCGGCTCGTGCGCGCATAGGGCCACTCGCCCTCGAACGGGCGCGCGATGACGCGGCCGACTCCGTCGTCGCCCTGGAGCAGCTCGCGGGCAATGCGGCAGTACTCGTAGAGCTCCTCGGGCGTGACGACGTCCTCGTGTGCGGCGATCTGGAAGACCGAGTCGGCGCTCGTGTACACGATGAGCGCGCCGGACCCCACCATCTCGCTGCCGAAGTCGCGGATGACGTCGGTGCCCGAATAGGGCTGGTTGCAGATGACCTGCCGCCCCGTCGCCTCCTCGAAGGCGCGCAGCAGCTCTGCGGGGCAGCCGTCCGGGTAGGTCGGCAGCGGGCGCGGCGAGATGACGCCCGCGATCTCCCAGTGACCGACCGTCGAGTCCTTGCCGCGGCTCACCTCCTGGCAGCGGGCGAAGGCACCCGCAGGCGCCGCCACCGGCGCGAGCTGGTGCTCGTAGACCGACTCGAGAGCGCCCTCGATGTTGAGCAGGCCCAGGCGCGTGAGGTTGGGGATGTCGAAATAGGGCGAGGTGGCGCAGGCGCACAGCGTGTTGGAGCCCTCGTCTCCCCACTCGGCGGCGTCGGGCTCCTCGCCCACGCCAAAGCTGTCCAGGACGATGAGAAACACGCGCTTGCTCATGGGCTCCTCCTCGGGTGCCGTGGCCATACTCGGCCAAGATGATATATCTTCATGCAGGGGCGGTTGCGAGCCGCTGGGCCAACGGAAAAGAAGGAGACGCGCATGGACAGGCCGTACGTGGTCGTCATAGGCGGCGCGAACATGGACATTGCGGGACGACCCCAAGGGACGCTCGTCCAACACGACTCCAACATCGGCACGGTGCGCCTCTCCCACGGAGGCGTGGGCCGCAACATCGCGCACAACCTCGCGCTGCTGGGTGCGCGGGTGAGCCTGGTCACGGCCTTTGGCGACGACGCGCACGGCCAGGCCCTCAAGCAGGGCTGCGAGCAGGTCGGCATCGACCTGAGCGGCTCGTTCACGGTCGCGGGCGCCGCGAGCTCCACGTACCTTTTCGTCATGGACG
This sequence comes from uncultured Coriobacteriaceae bacterium, assembly GCA_902766805.1. GTDB lineage: Bacteria > Actinomycetota > Coriobacteriia > Coriobacteriales > Atopobiaceae > CACXFF01. The sequence continues at coordinate 11,422 of CACXFF010000423.1, forward strand.
AGACGGGCGACATGCAGGTGGCCATCAACGACATGGCCATCTTGGACCAGCTCACCCGCGAGGCGCTCGAGCGGCGCCTCGACCTGCTGCGGGGCTCCGTCGCCTGCGTGGCGGACGCCAACCTGCCCGAACGCACGCTGACCTGGCTGGCCAAAGCGGTCGGCGTGCCCGTCTTCTGCGACCCCATCTCGGTGGCCAAGGCGCCGCGCATCATCGGGTCGCTGCCCCACATCCACACGCTCAAACCCAACCTCATGGAGGCCGAGGCGCTCACGGGCATCCAGGTGCACGACGACGTGTCACTCGAGCTGGCCACCCAGGCGTTGCTGGACCGCGGGGTGGGGCGCGCCTTCGTGTCGCTGGGCGCGGACGGGCTGCTCTGCGCGGACGGAAGCGAGCGCCTGCGCCTGCCGCGCCTGGAGGGCCGCCTGGTGAACGCCACCGGCGCGGGCGACGCGATGATGGCCGCACTCGTCTGGGCGCAGCTGCACGACATGAGCCTGTACGAGACAGGGATGGCGGGGCTGGCCGCCTCGGCCATCGCCATCGAGGGCGAG
>CACXFF010000424.1 GCA_902766805.1 uncultured Coriobacteriaceae bacterium
CCCTATGTGGCCGCGGCGATCTTCTACCTGATCGTCACGCTGCCGCTCATCAAGGTGGTTACCATCATCGAGCAGCATCTCGACCGCTCCGAGCGCGGTGGCGGCCCGCGTCCCAAGGCCAACGCCGCCAAGGCGGATGCTCCCGTGGAAGCGGCGCTCGAGCCGTCGGCGGGTGGTGTCCACATGGAGGCACAGGACAAGCCGAGCGCCCTGGACGCCGTCCTGGCCCCGTTCACTCCCCACAGCGTTTCGGAGGTGTAGAGCATGAGCCTGTTCAAGTCACACGGCCACACGATCGACGTGCCCGAAGTGCCTCCTGCGCTGCCGGCCGACGAGGCCGCCCGCTTGGCCTTCGAGAACGACAAGCCCCTCTCCAAGCACCACTTTGTCGCGGGCGAGCACCCCATCGTGCGCGTCGAGCACCTCAACAAGACCTTCACCGACACTCCCGTCCTGCGCGACGTGAACCTCACGGTGTGGCCGGGCGAGATCGTGGTCGTGTTGGGTCCCTCGGGCTCGGGCAAGTCCACCATGCTGCGCTGCCTCAACCTGCTGGAGACGCCTACGGCCGGCCACATCCTCATCGACGACGAGGAGATTACGAGCAAGGGCCACAAGGAGGTGGAACGCCTGCGCCGTGACCTGGGCATGGTGTTCCAGGGCTTCAACCTCTTCCCGCACCTCACGGCCCTGCAGAACGTCATGATCGGCCAGACCAAGGTGCTCAAGAAGCCCAAGGACGAGGCCGAGGCAGAAGCCCTCAAGCAGCTCGCCGCCGTCGGCTTGGGCGATCGTGCCGACTACAAGCCGCCCCAGCTCTCGGGCGGTCAGCAGCAGCGCGTGGCCATCGCCCGCGCCGTGGCCATGCACCCCAAGGTGCTGCTCTTCGACGAGCCCACCTCGGCGCTGGATCCCGAGCTGGTGCGCGACGTGCTGGCCGTCATGCGCGACCTGGCCCTGAACGGCAACATGACCATGATCGTGGTCACGCACGAGATGGGATTCGCGCGCGACGTGGCCGACCGTGTAGTCTTCATGGACGGCGGCGTGGTCGTCGAACAGGGTCTGCCCGAGGAAGTTTTCGATCATCCGCAGCACGACCGCACGAAGAGCTTCTTGGGGTCCATTCGCTAATCTACCTGCGGGAAGGGGAGATTTGCTCCCTTTCCCGCAGGAAGCCGACAGGTGGTGCAAAAAATAAGAAATACCGTTAAGGGCGTATCGTTTCGGCTTTGTTGCCAAATGTGCGGTATACTCTCTCTTCGGACAAGTGCTTGAACAGGCGGCCTTGTCCCCTAGGGAGGCACGATGCACCACAAGAATATCCTGCTCATCTCGCGTACCACGCGTCACCACGACGTCATGCGCGAGCTCACGCACGCGCTTGACGTCTCTACGCTGCTGTCCACCCCTGACACCTTCAACCAGGCGATCACGTCGGGCCATGACTTCGATCTCGTGGTCCTGGATCTGGACGGCCTCACGCAGGACTTCATCAACCGTGTAGACGCCTACATCATCGACAACGGCGTCATCCCCATCCTGTTGGTGGTGGAAGAGGACAAGCTCTCGTCTCTGCGCATGCCGGTGCAGGGCCGCAACGACTTCGTCATCGCCACGGCCAGCGAGTCCGAGTTCGAGGTGCGCGTGGCGCAGTTGCTCTGGCCGGGCGAGGAAAATGCCCCCTCCGACCTCGTCACCATCGACAACATGACCATCAACCTGGCTACCTACCAGGTTTACATCGACGAGAAGCCCGTGGACCTCACGCTCATGGAGTACTCGCTGCTCTCGTTCCTCGCGACGCACCCCAGCCGCGCGTACTCGCGCGAGGTGCTGCTGCACCGCGTGTGGGGCTTCGAGTACTGCGGCGGCACGCGCACGGTGGACGTGCACATCCGCCGCGTGCGATCCAAGGTGGGGCCGCAGGTCGCGTCGCACATCACCACCGTCCGCGGCGTGGGCTACCTGTTCAAGCTGTAGCGGCTCTCGTACATAATCGATTTCAGGAGAACGGCGCCCTCGGGCGTCGTTTTTGCTGTCGCACGATGTGGGCACCTTCCCAAGCCCGGGTCGTCTTGC
>CACXFF010000425.1 GCA_902766805.1 uncultured Coriobacteriaceae bacterium
GCTGGCAGGCGCAGGGAGGCATCTGGTACTACCTGGGCGAGAACGGTGCGATGCGCACGGGTTGGCTCGCGCAGGGCAGCCTGTGGTATTGGCTGGAGAGCAGCGGCGCGATGGCCACGGGCTGGCGCTTCATCAACGGCACGTGGTACTGGTTTGCCGCCGACGGCCATTGGGCGGCGTAAGGGCCAAGCTGTCATCGGTTGACGCCGTCCTTCAAGGGACGTGAGAGGTGCGGGTCGCCTGCGTTGGAGCGGGCGACCCGTCCTTTTGGCCGTGTGCCCGGTCGCGTGCGGCGCCATGCGCGACCTGCGTTCCCGTGTCCGTGCGGTTCCTACGGCGTCTCCTCTCCTTTCCCCTAGACTTGGCGCCCCTCTTCCGTTCCCCAGCGCCCTTCGGGGCTTTGGCGGCGTACACTGAATGGGCTGTCAACCTTGAGGAGGGACGCGCATGTTGGAACTCGCTGGAATGGCCGTGGTCGCGCTCTTGCCGATCATCTGGCTCGTCATCGCGCTCACGGGGCTCAAGCTGGAGGCTTGGCTCGCGAGCCTGGGCTCGCTCGTGGTCGCGGTGGTGGTGTCGTTCGCCGTGTGGCACATGACGCCGATCAACATTGGCACGGCGGCGCTTGAGGGCTTCGCGATGGCGCTGTGGCCCATCGTGGTGGTCATCATCGCTGCGGTGTTCACGTACAACCTCACCGTGCACACCGGTGCGATGGAGACGATCAAGGCCATGCTCACGAGCGTGAGCTCAGACCGTCGCGTGCTCACGCTGCTCATCGCGTGGTGCTTCGGCAACTTCATGGAAGGCATGGCGGGCTTCGGCACGGCCGTGGCCATCCCCGCTTCCATGTTGCTGGCGCTGGGTGTCGACCCCATCACGTCCATCCTGGTGTGCCTCATCGCCAACGGCACACCCACGATGTTCGGCTCGGTCGGCATCCCCACCACCACGCTGGCCGCCATCACGGGCATCGACGTGCTCGACCTGTCCTTCACGCAGGCGCTGCAGGTGTTCCCCTTCGTGGTCGTCTGCCCCATCCTGATGGTCATGGTGGTGGGTGGCGGCACCAAGGCGCTCAAGGGCATGCTGCCCATCGCGCTGGTCGCCGGCCTGTCGTTCGCCATCCCCGAGCTGTTCGTCGCGCGTTTTGTGGGCGCCGAGCTGGCCGACGTGGCCGGCGCCGTGGCGTCGCTGCTGTGCACCTTCGTCTTCGCCACGCGCATGAAGGGCAAGCCCGTGCCCGAAGAGTACCGGCTGGAGGTGCCCCAGCAGAAGAAGCTCACCGTGGACGTGGGCGGCGCGCTCATCGCCTGGAGCCCGTTCATCCTCATCTTCGTGGTGCTGTTGGCCACGTCCAAGATGGTCACGCCCGTCTACACGTTCCTCTCGCAGTTCAAGACCACGGTGAACATCTACGCGGGTGATCCCGACGCGACGCTGACCTTCACCTGGGTCAACACGCCGGGCGTCCTCATCTTCATCTGCGGTGTGCTGGGCGGCCTGGTGCAGGGCGCGAGCATTGGCGAGATGATGCAGGTCCTCGGCGCCACGGTCAAGCAGATGGCCAAGACCATCGTCACCATGCTCGGCGTGCTCGGCGTGGCCAAGATCATGACCTACTCCGGCATGATCGCAAGCATCGCCGCCTTCTTCGTCGGCGCGCTGGGCAGCCTCTATCCGCTGGTGAGCCCACTGCTGGGCGCGCTGGGCACCTTCGTCACGGGCTCGGGCACGAGCTCGGAGGTGCTCTTTGGCAACGTGCAGCAGAATGCCGCGGCCTCCATCGGGGCCAACGAGACCTGGCTTGTGGCCGCCAACAGCCTGGGCGTCTCGGCGGGCAAGATGATCAGCCCGCAGAACATCGCCATCGGCTGCGCCGCCTGTGCGCTCACGGGCAAGGACGGCGAGATCATGGGCAAGATTGCGCCGTATGCTGGCGTCTTCCTGGTGCTCATGGCAGCCGAGGTCTACCTGGGCGTGATGTTGGGGCTGTAGGGACCGGCTGGCTGGTATTGGAGCGCCCGTCGAGCGATCGGCGGGCGTTTTTTTGTGCGCGCCCGTCGGGCGTGCGACCGTTGGGACATCCGCGCTCGCGTCTCGTCTGCGCCACAAAATACACAAACGTCTGTTCGTTTTATATTTTGTCCGACGCGTGAGATAGGGTAGACTCGTACGCACGAGCAACCGCGACGGAAAGCAGCGCCCATGGCCTTCGTACACCTGCACAATCACTCCGACTTCTCCATCCTGGATGGCTGCACGCGCATCGGCGACATGGTCGACCGCGCGGTAGAGCTGGGGATGCCGGCCATCGCGTTGACCGACCACGGCTACATGTTCGGCTGCCCCAACCTCGGCCTGGCCTGCGACGCCTACAACAACAGTCAGGCCGACCTCAAGCAGTGGAAGCACGACCGCGAGTGCTACCAGAAGGGCTGGGACTTGGAGGAGCCAGAGCCCGACGCGCCGGACGCCGGGCCGCACGACCACGTGCACGCCCAATGGGAGCGCGACGTCGCCGCTTGGGAGGCCTCGGGCCATGACCTCGCTGCGCTCGACGCCACGAAGCCCGCGCCGCTCATCAAGCCCATCTTTGGCTGCGAGGCCTACTTCATCACGGACGACTGCATCGAGAAGGGCACGCCGCAGAGGCGCTACCACCTCATCCTGCTGGCCAAGACCCAACAGGGCTACGTGAACCTCATGCAGATGATGTCCGAGGCAGCCAACGAGAACTACTACTATCGCCCGCGCACCACGCTGGCCATGCTGCGCAAATACCACGAGGGCATCATCGCCACGAGCGCCTGCGTGCAGGGCATCATTCAGCAGTGCATCCTGGACCAGGACTTCGCGGGTGCCGAGAAGTGGGCGCTGACCTTCCGCGAGATCTTTGGGCCCGAAGACTTCTACATGGAGGTGCAGGACCACGGCCTGTCGTTCCGCGGCGGCTACGACGACCGCAGCCTGGACGAGCAGCTCGTGGCGCTCGCACGCCGACTGGACATCCCGCTGGTGGCGACCAACGACTTCCACTACCTCACGCGTGACGACGCTCCCACCCAGGACATCGTCAGCTGCATCGGCAAGGCGGAGAACCTCGACAACCCCAATCGCCAGCGCATGGAGGGCACCGAGTTCTACCTCAAGTCCGAGGAGGAGATGCGCGCGCTTTTTGACTGGCTGCCCGAGGCCTGCGACAACACCGTGCGCATAGCCGAGCGCTGCAACGTGGAGCTCGAGTGGGGCAAGATCCTGCTCCCGCAGTACCCGCTCGATCCGGGCGAGACCAACGAGTCGCAGTTCCGCCGCGAGTGCGAGGCGGGCTTGGAGCTGCGCTACGGTCCCGACTGGCGCACGCTGGAGGTCAACGGCGTCAACGTGCGCGAGCGTTTCGAGTACGAGTACAAGGTCATCTGCGACAAGGGCTTCGCCGCGTACTTCCTCATCGTGCAGGACTACGTGCGTTGGGCCAAGGAGAACGGCATCGGCGTCGGTCCGGGACGTGGCTCGGCCGCGGGCGCCATCGTGGCCTACGCCATGGACATTACGAGCTTTGACCCGTTGGAGAACGGCCTGATGTTCGAGAGGTTCCTGTCCGTCCAGCGCTCGGAGATGCCCGATATCGATATGGACTTTGACGATGAGCGGCGCCTGGAGGTCGTCGAGCACGTCCGCCAGCTCTATGGTTCCAATCGCGTCTGCCACGTCATCACGTACTCGACCATCAAGGCCAAGCAGGCCATCAACGACTCCGCTCGTGTGTTTGGCTTCCCGGTCTGGATGGGCCAGAAGCTCTCAAAGATGATCTCGGGTGCGCCCAATGCCACGCTGAAGACCACGATGAACAAGGTCGAGGGGCGCGAGGACCAGTACTCTCAGGAC
>CACXFF010000426.1 GCA_902766805.1 uncultured Coriobacteriaceae bacterium
GCACGCTCGTACTCGGCGCGCTTCTTGGAGAGGATCAGACGGCCGTCCTTGTCCTCCTTCTGGAGCACCATGGCCTCGATGGTCTCGCCAAGGCTCACCAGGTCGGCGGGGTTGGCATCCTTGCGGATGGACAGCTCGCGCACGGGGATGACGCCCTCGGACTTGAAGCCGATGTCAAGCAGGACCTCGTCGCGCTCAATCTTGACGACGGTACCCGTGACCAGGTCGCCTTCATCAAAGTCGGTAATCGTACCGTCGATGAGGCTGTTCATCTCCTCCTCAGAGAAATCGTCGAGGGAGAAGATGGACGAGTTCTGAATCTCACTCAATGGAGACCCCTTCCGAAACGGGGCCCGATTGCATGACATGACGTTCCTGGTGCACAGACACCTTTGAAGGGACAGGACATGATCGGGGCCGACAGATGTATGCCTAGGCTTTTGCCCAAGCTTCCTTACTGTAACGCCTTACCCTAGGACCTTGCAAGCACTTGAAGGCAAAAAACCGAAATCGTCGGGCGTTGCGAGGCGTGGGGCTACCGGTGGCATCGGCGCCAGCGGACGCGGGGACGCGTTGGCGACTGCCCGCGCCCCACGGGCCGCAACACCAGCCGCCTAGCCCTCGTAGCCCTGGTCCACCTGCCAGTGCGCGCGGTCGTCGGCCGCCGTGGTCGCGAGCTCGTCGCAGCGTTCGTTGAGCGCGGTGCCCGCGTGGCCCTTGACCCACAGCCAGCTGACCCGGTGCGGCTGCGCCGCCTTGATCATGCGCTGCCAGAGGTCTGGGTTCTTGACCGGCTCCTTGCTGGCGTTCTTCCAGCCGCGTTTGATCCAACCGGCGATCCAGTTCTTGTTCCAGGCATTCACGAGGTACTGCGAGTCGGAGTGCAGCTCCACGCTGCAGGGACGCTTGAGCGCCTCGAGCGCCACCACCGCGGCGAGCAGCTCCATGCGATTGTTGGTCGTGCGCCGATAGCCCTCCGAGAGCTCCAGCCTGTGCTCTTGGCCGTCTGCATCCACGAACAGCAGCACCGCGCCGTAACCGCCCGGCCCGGGATTGCCACGCGCCGAGCCGTCGGTCCAGATCTCCACGTGATCCAAAATGTCCTCCTATTTGGCCAATCTGGCCTATTTGGCCTCGGCCCAGGTACCGCCGTAGGCGACGTCGGCCACGAGCGGCACACGCAGCTGCACGACCGACTCCATGGTCTCCCGCACCACGGCGCTCACGACCTCCAGCTCGGAGGCAGGCAGCTCCAGGTCCAGTTCGTCGTGGATCTGCATGACGACGCGCGCCTGCAGCCCCTCGGCCGCCAAGCGTGCCTCCACCTGGGCCATCGCGATCTTGATGATGTCGGCCGCAGATCCCTGCATGGGGTGGTTCATGGCCGTGCGCTCGGCGAAGGAGCGCAGCTGGTGGTTGCGCGAGCCGATGTCGGGCACGTGGCGTTTGCGGCCGTACATGGTGTCCACCCAACCGTTCTCGCGCGCGAACTGTACCACGGCGTCCAGGTAGGCCCGCACGCCCGGGTACGCCTCGAAATAGCGGTCGATCATCTCCTGCGCCTCGCCCATCGGGATCTTCAGCGACTGAGAGAGGCCGTAGGCCTGCTGCCCGTAGACGATGCCGAAGTTGACCGCCTTGGCGCGGCTGCGCAGCTCGGGCGTCACGTCGGCCAGGGGCACGCCGAAGGTGCGCGCGGCCGTCTCGGCATGGAAGTCCTCGCCGCCGCAGAACGCCGCGACCAGGCCCTCGTCGCCCGAAAGGTGCGCGAGCAGGCGCAGCTCGATCTGGGAGTAGTCGCAGGACAGGAAGAGGGACCCCTCGGGCACGCGGAAGGCCTCGCGCACGCGGCGGCCCAAGCTGCTGCGCACGGGGATGTTCTGCAGGTTGGGATCGGAGCTGGAGAGGCGCCCCGTCGCGGCCACGGTCTGGTTGAGCGTGGTGTGGATGCGGCCGTCGCCCGCGATGAGGGCGGGCAGCGCGTCCAGATAGGTGCCGCGAATCTTGGCCTTTTCGCGGTACGCCAGCACGTCGGCCACGAGCGGCACGGTAGCGGCAAAGCCCTCCAGGACCTTGGCGTTGGTGGAATAGTTGCCGCGTGAGGTCTTCTTCAGGCCGCGCGTGGGCAGCTGCAGCACGTCGAAGAGCACGTGGGAAAGCTGCGCGGGCGAGTTCACGTTGAAGCGCTCCCCCGCCTGTTCGTAGATGCGCTCGGTGAGCTCGTCCATCTCGCCCGCCAGCTCGGCGGACTGGCGCGCCAGCTCGGCAGGGTCCACGGCCATGCCGCGGCGCTCCATGGCGAGCAGCACGCCCACCAGCGGCATCTCGATCTGCACGTAACAGGAGGCCGAGCCGTCCTGCGACAGGGCGAGGGCGAGCGGCGCGGCGAGCTCGTGGCAGGCGATGGCGTCGCGCGCGGCCTGCGCCAAGCTCTCGTCGGCAGGCAGCGAACGCGTGAGGTAGCGTTCGGCCAGCTGCGCGGCCTCGTAGGAGCCCGTGCCGGAATCCAGCAGGTAGCCGGCCACGCTCACGTCGAAGATGCGTGCCGGGTCCAGCTCCTGTGGCTCCACCAGCGCAGGCTGCGAGGAATCGGGCGGGCAGGCCACGTAGGCGAGCGCCTTGACGTCGGCAGCCGACACGAAGCCCTCGCGCAGCAGCTGCGCCACCGC
>CACXFF010000427.1 GCA_902766805.1 uncultured Coriobacteriaceae bacterium
ATCGAGCCGCGCTGCACGTAGGCCGAGCGCGCGATGGTGTGGTTGTTGTTCGGCATCTGGCGATACTGATCGGCCTTGACCACCTGGATATAGGTGAGGTTGCCGATGAGCAGCGCAAAGAGCAGCGTGAAGAAGGTGACGAGCACCGTGAGGCGGTTGCCGAGCGCCACGCGCCCGAGCACGCCCGACTCCGGCGTGTCCATGCCAAAGCTTCCGCGGGCGTATTGGCCGTGCACGATGCGCGACGCGGCGCCCTCCGGACCAGCCGTCTTGGTCATCTGGACATCCTCGGGCACGAAGGTCCCGGTATAGCCCGTGGTGAGGCCGGTCATGGTGTTCGGGCCGGCAAAGGCCAGCATCTCGGTCTCCTGGCCCGTGCCCTCGTCGCCCGCGCGCAGCAGCAGGGCCACCACGATGAAGCTCGCCAGCAGCGACGAGCCTCCCTGGCTCATGAAGGGCAAGGTCACGCCCGTGAGCGGCAGCAGACGCGTGACGCCGCCGACGATGAGGAAGGCTTGGAAGCTCACGCTGGTCGTGAGGCCGACCGCCACAAAGGCAGCCAGGTCGGATTTGGCGCGCGCGGCGGTAGTGAAGCCACGCACGGCGAGCAGCATGAAGAGCAGCAGGATGGCCGAGCCGCCCAGCAGGCCCATCTCCTCGCCGATGGCCGAGAAGATGAAGTCGGACTCCACGACCGGGATGAGGGTCGGCATGCCCTTGCCCACGCCCGAGCCGATGAGCCCGCCGTCTGCCAGGGAGAAGAGCGACTGCACGATCTGCATGCCCGAACCCGACGGGTCGGCGAAGGGGTCGAGCCAGATCTGGAAACGCACGCGCACGTGATTGAACAGCGCGTATGCGAGCACGCCGCCCGCCGCCAGCAGCAGCAGGCTCACGACGACGTAGCCCCAGCGGCCGGTGGCGGTGTACAGCATGACCACGAAGATCACGAAGAAGAGCATGGCCGAGCCGAGGTCGCGCTCGAAGACCACGATGAGCATGCCGATGCCCCACATGATGAACATGGGCAGCAGCATGCGCAGGCGCGGGACCTGCAGCGGTCCCACCTGCACCGTGGAGATGGAGAGCAGCTCACGATTGGCCGAGAGGTAGCTGGCCAAGAACAGGATGATGCAGATCTTCGCGAGCTCGCCCGGTTGGAACGAGAAGCCGCCGAAGGTCAGCCACAGCTTGGAGCCAGAGATCTCCGTGCCAAAGAGCGCCGGCAGCGCCAGGAGCACGACGCCGAGCAGGCCCAACGTGTATTGGTAGCGCGCGACGACCTCCAGGTTGCGCAGCACCAGCAGCGTGACGACCATCGCCGCCACGGACACAAACAACCAGATGACCTGCGTGACTGCCAGCGTGGGCGCCAGGCGCGTGACGAAGGTGATGCCAATGCCCGACAGGCAGAACACAATGGGCAGCACAGCCGGGTCAGCCGCCGGCGCCAGCCAACGAATGGCCAGGTGAGCCGCTGTGAAGGCACCCAACAGGCCCAGGGGCACGGACAGCGTCTCGAAGGACAGGGCGGTACCCGTGTTCATCACGTACATAGCGTAGATGAGCATCACAGGCACGGCGCCTGCGATCAGGAGCAGCAGCTCGGTGTTGCGTCGACTACCCATGCCTACTCACCTCCCTCTTCCGCGGCGGGCGCATCTGCCCCGACGCTCGTGGCGTCCGCACCCGCGCCCGCGCCCTCACTCGAGTCGGAGGCTGGCGCTGCGGACGTCGTGGTCGCGGGCGAGGTGGGGCTCGCGGTGGTCGGCGCCGCATTGGCACCGTCGTCATGCGTGGCCGATGAGGCCGCCTCTTCGGTATCGGCAGCCTTCTGGCGCTCGAGGCCGATTTGGCTGCGATAGGACTCCACCGTGGCGCGCGCGTCGTCCACCGACGCGGTCGCGATGCCCTCTTCCAGGGACTTCTGGGTGGCGTCGGGCAGGTCGGAGACCACCACGCCCGTGCGTTCGGTGAGCTCGTAGAGGTTCATGCCAAAAAAGTCGCCGTGAATGCCCTTGTAGATGGCGACCTCGCCGTTCTCCGACCCCACGAACCAGCTCTTGCCCACAAACAGGGAGAAGCCGATGAACGCCGCGATGAGCAGCGCAACCATGCCCAGCAGGACGCCGAACGCGCCGCGCATCATCTGGCGTGCGTGCCGCTCGGCCACGGCGTCGCGCGCAACGTCCACCACGACCACGGTGACGTTGTCGAAGCCGCCCGCGTCGAGCGCGGCCTGGACCAGCGCGTCGGCACAGTTCTGCGGCGTGGGACAGCTGAGAGCGACGTCCTCGATGGCCTCGTCGGCAATCATGGACGACAGGCCGTCGGAGCACAGGATGATGCGGTCGCCCTTCTCCACGTCGAGCGTGAAGTGATCGGCATACATCTCGGGATCGGAGCCCAAGGCGCGCGTGATGATGGACCGAGCGGGATGCACGCGCGCCTCGTCGGCCGTGATCTCGCCAGCGTCCACGAGCTCCTCCACGTAGGAGTGGTCGTGGGTGATGCGCACGATCTGGCCGGCGCGCAGCAGGTAGCAGCGCGAATCGCCCACATGGGCCACGGCCATCTTGTCGCCAAAGATCTGGACGGCCGTGGCCGTGCAGCCCATGCCTTCCTTGCCCACGCCCTGCGACCAGGCGCCGATGATCGCCTGGTTGGCAGCTTCCACCGCGGCGCCCAGGGCCGTGTCGTCCAACGAGATGGGCGCCTCGTCGGCGATGACGGTCACCGCGATGGCGCTCGCGACCTCACCCGCCTCATGACCGCCCATGCCGTCGCACACCACAAAAAGCGGTGCTACGTCGGCGTACGAGTCCTCGTTGTGGGGACGCGCGTGACCCACGTCGGTACGCGCCCCCCAGACGAGCTCGGGGTGCCTCTCATCCTGTATGTCACGGCGAGCTGCCATGCCCTGAGCTGTCCTCCTACCTGCGACTCACGCGCATGACCACGTCGCCCACCTGCACGTCGTCTCCGTCGCGCAGGGTCACGGGCTCTTCGATCACGCGTCCGTTGACCAGTGTTCCGTTGGTGGACCCCATGTCCTCCACCATGAGGGCAGGGCCCTGCAGGGTGAAGCAAGCGTGGCGGGCCGAGACGAACGGCTCGTTGATGACCACGTCGGCATTGGGGCTGCGGCCCACGACCACCGGGCCGAGCATGTCCACGTGCAGGCCACGCAGACCCTTGGGGCCCTTGTCCACGTCCAAGCACCAGATGGCCGCGTCCTTGCGCTGGCCGCGCACGAGGCCCACGCCGGTGCGCATGACCGCGAACAGGAAGAGATAGAGCGCCGCGACCAACAGGATGCGGCCTATGAACAGCACGAGGTCGATCACGCGCGCACCTCCCTCCGGCCTGCGCAGGACAGCAGGTTCATCTACATCACCTCACGGAACTCAAGGTTCACGAGGCCAAGGATGATCAGGTCGCCGTCACGCAGCGTGCACTCGCGCACGTCCACGTTGTTGACGATGGTGCCGTTGGTGGATTCGAGATCCTCGATGTGCCACACGGTGCCGTCCCAAGTCAGACGGCAGTGCGCACGCGACACGTTGGGATCGCTGATGATGATGTCGGAATTGGCACGCTCACGGCCGACGCGCACGAGCGGACCTGTCGCCGTGTAGGTGCGACCGGTGTCGTGGTCCACGAGCATGCACTGCGGCGAGGAAGCGGGCTCAGCCGTGCGCTGCTGCTCCTCGCTCGCGTAGAGCAGGGCGCCGGAGTCTTCGGCGCGGGCCTCGAAGGGAATGGCCTCCAGACCAGCGGAAAGGTCCTGCGAGGAGTCGAGGGCGGAGTCCACCGGCTCCTCCGCGGCAGACGCTGCGACGGCCGCCGCGACGGGAATCGGCGCAGGTGCGTCTATCGGCTCCGGAATGGGCATGGGCGCAGGCGCAGGCATGGGCGCCTCGCCCGGCATGGGACGACGCACGGTCTGCGGCACGTCACGCGGCTGGACGTCCTGCATGGGCTGCATGGGCTGCATGGGTTGCACGGTGACGGGGTCGTAGTTGGGACGGCGCGCGGAACCGCTCAGGCTGTCGAGGTAGGAGTCCTCCTCGGCCCAGAGCGCCTCCAGCGTGCGGGCGTCGACGTTCTCGGCAAAGACCGAGAAGCGCCCGCTGCGCAGCGAGGGATCCACCATGAAACGCACCAGCGGCTCGCCGACGAAAAGATAGCCCTTGCGCGCGGCCTGGGCCTCGATCATCTGGGCAGTCTCCAGTGTGACGCTGCCGTAGCAGGGCCGGATGGCGTTGTCGTCAGCCGGCGAGACGAGGATCGTGTACAGCGCCGGAGCGGTCATGACCCCCTGGATTTCGATGGTGTTCTTCTCCATCTCGCGGACAGCCTGCTTGGCGAGCTTCTTGAAAGAGAAGGGAGCGCGATAGCCCTGCGACGTCGTGTCAAAGATCGCAGAGACGCGCTGCTCAAAGGTCGTTAAGATGTTCACCTTGCCATCCTCCTTCCTTAACCTTTCGTAGTCCCCAACGACGGCAGTGCCACGCTGGTACGCTGGGCGTCCCGTGTGGCGGTGCCGCCGTTCAGAGTTGTTCCTTACTCGTATTGCCCGCGCCTATCAGGGCGCCGACGATAGCCATAAGTAGTGAGAAGGATACCGCAACGGCCACGGCGTCCATACGCGGCTCCACCCATATGCCGCCATTCTCCAAACGTGCTGCGTATAACAGACCTGCCACCGCGCAGGCAGCACAGGCGAGCTGGCCCAACGCCGTGCGCAGGGGATGTTCGGGCGAAGAACAGGCCGCCGCCACGCACGCGCCCAAGCCGCAGGCCAACGCGCACACCCAGGTAGACGGCTTGGCGTACGCAACGCCTGCCTGGTCGCGCGCCACGCTCGCCACGAAGCCCCCCGTCATCAGGGGACGCACGAGCGCGGCCAGCAAGCAACCAGCGAAGCCCGTGAGCGCGGCGGCACCCGGAGTGCAGCCCCAGCCAGCCAGCGCGGCACCCGACGTAGGAATGCCCGTGATGCTCGGCAAGACCAGCGCCGCGCCCGCGCAGCGATTGCGGTGGGTGGCCACAAACCACACGAGCGCAGTGAGCGCCAAGCCCACTGCCAGCGGAAACGCCTCGCGTTGGGCTCCCGAGAAGCCGAGGACCGCCACCAGCTCGACCAGCAGCGTGGCCGTGCCCAGCTGCGGCAGCAGCGCGGCGATCGCCCCCACAACGCCAGCTATCAGCTGGGGACCAAACGGTTGGACCTGCGCGGGGAGCCGCCACAGAGGAAGGCCCGGCGCCAACTGCCACGCAAGCGCAGCGCAGGCGGCAGCCGCGATCAGGCGCTCGCAGAACGGCACCACCCACGGGGCGACCTCGCGCGGCTCTCGACGCTGGGCCTCCTTCCATTGGATGGCTTCCTGTTCGTCTTCGCCTTCCACCTGCCCCATCAGCGAGCGGATGGAGTTCTGGCCGATTCGCGTGTCGCCGAGGATGGGCAACAGCGCGTCGGCAAAGGCACCCACCGACTGCGGGCGCGTGATAGGCCCTTGGCTGAGGGCCGCTTCCACGACCTGCGAGATCTCGGGACCGACCTCAGGAACGATGGCCTCGAGCGGCTCGGTGCCGTGCTCGATGAGCTTGAGGGACTTTTCCATGGTCGGGGCATTGAAGGGCGCACGACCAGAGAGCATCTCGTAGGTGAGGCAACCCAGCGAGAACACGTCGGAGCGTTCGTCCACGAACTCGCCTGTGAGCTGCTCGGGGCTCATGTAGCCCACCGTGCCGCCGCGCGCGCCACCGAAGCCCGCAGCGCTGGCCAGCGTGGCCATGCCAAAGTCGCCCAGCTTGACGATGCCGCCGCGGTCGATGAGGACGTTGGCGGGCTTGATGTCGAGGTGCAGCACGCCGTTCTCGTGAGCGAAGGCCAGCGCGTTGGCCAGGCAGTCCAAGACGTGCGCTGCCTCATCGCCCGTGAGACGGCCGTCCTCCACGCGGGCGAGCAGCTCGGCGAGGGTGAGGCCGTCCACGTACTCCATCACGATGTAGGCGAAGGCGTTGTCGTACTCGAAGTCAAAGACCGTCACGATGTTGGGGTGCGCGAGCAGGGCGCTCGTGCGCGACTCCGCCAGCGCCTCGTTCACGGCCTGCCAAGGAGTCGGACCGTCGGCCTGGGCCAGAGGTATGCGCTTGATAGCCACACGCCGGCGCAGGCGGGTGTCCCAGCACACGTCCACGGTGGCAAAGCCGCCGCTACCCCGCTTCTCCACCACGCGGTAACGATGCAACAGCAGTTCCTGGCGCTGTTGCTCAGGCGCGGGCTGCGGCACCTGCTGCGTAGCCGCTAGCGGCACGTCGGCAGGAACGGCGCTACGCCGTGTGGGCGCAACCGGTGCGCGCGAGGGAGATTTTGCCTGCTGTTGCGGCACGATTCGGGTCCTTTGCTGGCTGCGAGTGTGGTGTATGTGCGCGGGAGCGCTTCGTGCATCCCCTATAGTACCCGTTTGCGCGCCCGCACACGCACGGCACACAAACGCCGCACCACCTTGAAACACGGCCTGGGCGTGGCAAAACGCTCTCACGGGGCCTATGGCACCAGGCGGCCGTTTTCATGCTCGTCCATGCCCGCCGCGTGCGGCGGCATGGACGCAACTGTGCCAAACGCGACTACCTGCGCCAAACGCGACTAGGCCGTCTCGTTGCGGACGAAGAAGGCGCGGGCGTTGCCGAAGAAGAGCTTGTCGGCGAGCTCTTGCCCATAGCGCTCGACCGCCATGCGCTCCAGGCCGCCCAGCTTCTCGCAGCTGTCCAGCCAGGCGGGGCACTCACAGCCGTCGAAGTCGCTGCCGAGCGCGATGACGTCGGCACCGTCCAGGTCGAGCCAGCGGTCCAGGTGGGCAAAGAGCTCGTCGGGGCTGACCTCCCCGTCGGCCGGCACCTCCCAACCGCAGCTGACGCAGCGCTCGGACACGAAGCCGCGGAAGTAGTTGAGGCCCACGATGCCACCGCCATCACGCACGGCGCGGAACATGTCGTCAGTCAGGTTGCGCAGATGGCTGCACAGCGCACGGGAATTGGAGTGGCTCACGGCGACCGGACGGCGCGCGAAGTCCATGAGCTCCCAGAATCCCACGTCATTGAGGTGGGAGACGTCCACCACGATCTTGCGGTCCTCCAGCGCGCGCACGGCCTCGCGCCCAAACGACGAGAAGCCGTCCTGCGTGTCATGTCCGCTCGCGATGCTGTTCTTGCCATTCCAGGTGAGCGTCACCATCTTCACGCCGTCGTCGGCCCATTCGTCCACCACGCCCAGGTCGTCGCCCACAGGAGAGGCACCCTCCACCGTGAGCAGCGCCGCGACTTTGCCCGTGGCGAGCACGGCGTCCACGTCGCGTGCGTCGCGCAACTGCGTCACCTCGTCCGCGTGCGCCTCCATTTGCTGACGGAAGAAGTCGCGCACGTCGCGGTAGAACTGCAGCTGCGAGGGCACCTGAGCCGGCAACGCATCGGGGACCCACACGGCGTAGCACTGGCACCAGTCGGCCGTCGCACGCATGCGGTCGAGCGACAGCGCCAGCTGGTTGCGGGCGATGTCGTCGCCCGGCGCCACGGGCATCTGGGCGAAGAGATCCACGTCGTGATGGGCTAGGGTGTCAAGCGTGTCGCAGTGCAGGTCAAAGATGCGCATGGTTTGCTCAGTCCTTTACTCAGTCCAATAGTCGAGGGGCTGGTACTTCTTGACGAGCTCCACGCGCAGGGCCTCGATCGTGGAGCAGTTGGCGATCACGGTCACGGGCTTGCCGATGGCGGCGATGTCACGCACGAGCTGGGCATAGTTGGTCTGCGTGCGCAGGTTCTCGGGGCGTACGCCGGCGCGCAGCAGGCGCGCTTCCATGTCGTCGTGCTTGGGGCCGCCCACGATGACCTGTGGGTCCGGGCCGCAGATCTTCTCCCAACGCACGTCCTGGATCCATTCCGTGCTGATGCCGTCCATGATCTCTGCGCCGAGCAGGCACACGAGGTTCTCCGGCGCGGAGCCCTCGGAGACGAGCATGTTGATGAGCTGATTGCAGCCAGCCGTGTTCTTCATGAGCAGCAGGCGCGTGGGCGTGCCGTCCAGGTCGAAGATCTCGAAGCGGTGCGCCGCGTGCGTGAAGTGGGCCAGCGCGGCGAACACGTCGTCGGCGTCCATGCCCGTGGTGAGCAGGCCCGCGACGGCCGCGACCGCGTTGTACACGTCATACCCGGCGCGCACGTTGGCTTCGACCACGTGCTCCTCGCCGTTGATGCGCAGCGTGAGGGTGCAGCTCTTCTCGCTCACGTTGCCGATGGCGGTGCAGGCGATGTCCGCGTCGTGGTGCACGCGGCCGCAGCTCGGGCAGCGATACGCCCCCAAGTGCGCGAAGCTGCGGTGGCCGAACTCCAGCTCGGCGCCGCAGTCGATGCACGCCACGTGCTCGTCGTAGTCGGCCACGCCCTCGTCGTAGACGGGGCACTCCACGCCGAACCACACGACCTTGTTGGGCACGGCGTCGGCGATGGAGGCCGTCACCTGGCAGTCGGCGTTGAGCACGAGCGTGGTCTCGGGGCAGCTGCGCGCAGCCTTGATGATGTAGTCGCGGGCGGTGGTCCAGCTGTCGTAGCGGTCCACCTGGTCGCGATAGAGATTGGTCACTACCATGACCTGCGGATGCGTAGCGGGCAGCATGTCTTTGGACGCGCCCTCGTCGCACTCGATGACGCCCCAGTCGCTGCGCCTCACGCCGCCGACGCTGCTGTCCAGGCACAGCGTGGTGGCGATGCCCTGCTCCAGGTTGGTGGAACTCGGGTCATAGGCCGCCGTGCCGAAGGTGTTGATCACGGCCTGCTGCACGATGTGGGTGGTGGTGGTCTTGCCGTTGGTGCCCGTGATCACGATGGTCTTGTGGCCTTCGGACAGTTCCGCGATGATGCGCGGGTCGATCTTGAGGGCAATCATCCCGGGCAGGGCGCGGGCGGTGCGGCCAAGGGCACGCATGACGGTGTGCACACCCTTGCAGGTGGCGATGGCGGCGCTCTGGCGTATGGACATGTGGGTCATCTCCTTGGGCTGCGTCTGTGCTACCTGCGGCAGTATACGCTGCCCGCCCGCGCGCACG
>CACXFF010000428.1 GCA_902766805.1 uncultured Coriobacteriaceae bacterium
AGTACAGCCGCTCGTCGTCGTGCTCCCTCGTCACCTCGCACAGCGCGACGATGCGCCTCGTGGGGGTCGACTCGTAGCCGATGATGGGGTCGCCGGGCCTCGCGGCGAGGTAGTTCTTGTGGATGCGCCTCGGGTTGCCCTTGTCGTTGTAGATGGTGTAGCTGGTCCGCGCGCCGACCTCGAGCTCGGAGAAGCTCCAGATCTTCGCGTTGGCCACCAGCAGCCAGTGGCTGCGGGCGTCGGCCGGCGCGGGATTCTCGGGCTCGGGCTTAGGGTCATCCCCCTCGGCGGCGGCCGTCGCATGAAGGCTCACGCCCGAGAGGTCCGTCTTGTCCATCGCGTCGCGTAGCTCGTCGCGCAGCCTCCAGACGTAGGAGCCGGCCTCCCCCTCGACCGCACGCTTGCCGACGTAGAGCACCGGCCACCAGCGTGAGTTCTCGTCATCGTCGGGCAAGGGGCACCCCGTCTTTCCCGCGACGCGTTTGGCCAGCGCGACCGACCCCGCGCTGTAGAAGTTCTTGGTCTCCCCATACTCCTGCGCGAGCTGCGTGCACGTCGCCGACCCGCCATGGTCACGCATCCTGCACACGATCTCGAGGGCGGGCTCCGTGAACACATCGCGGTCCGCCAGGAGCTCCTTCCATGCGTCCGCGTCGATGCCCGGGTCGTACTCCTCCTCGGACGGGAACCACTCGCCCCCGGAGAGCAACTCAGCCTCTCCTCCAGTCCCCCGGTAGCCCTTGTCGTACGTCGTTATGAAGTACACGATGTCCTGCACGAGCATGTGGTGCCCCGGATCATACTCGACGAGGTCGCCGAGCGTGGCGTCGCTCGCCTCGACCAGCCCGGGCCTCGTTTCCTCGAGATGTGACAGGATCTGCTCGCACATCTCGCGGTAGGAGATGACCTTGTCGAACTTGTTGCCCGGCCAGCCGACGCCCAGGAACTTCGCGGCATCCGTGTACATCCTCGTCTTGTAGAGGTAGTGGGACTCCGGGTGCATGAAGGACAGGTAGAGGCTCATCGAGCGCGTGTCCTGGAAATGGTTCTTCGCGGGCTCCTTGCCCGCGGCGACCAGGTCGGCGTTGACCCTGTCGAGCATCCCCTGCGCCCACGACTCGAAGGCCGTCATCCTTGCCCTGAGGTCGCTCCCCTCGTCGTAGAGGCCGTCCAGCGCGGCGAGGGTGCCCACGCGGTCGACGCCCGCGAACCAGCCGAGCATGCCGACGGGGAACCAGCTCGGGCCGAAGGCCAGGTTGAGCTTGCTCTTCCCGGCCACCTGGTAGGCGTCCTCGAGCATGGATGACAGGTCCTCAGCGCCTGGGTCGTAGGCCTGCTTGAAGTGCCTGACGGCCTCCCACTTGTACAGCTCCTTGGGCCGCGTCTCGCCAAGGTGCTCCAGGTACCTGTCCAGTGCGCCGTCGAGGACGGCGAGGTTGATGCGTTCCATATGCTGACCTCCAGAGTGCCTCTGACCGCCCGGTCCCGGGCGTGCCGCCCGGCGTGGCGGGCGGAACCATGACGACGCATCAAACGATAGACCATCAGTCGGACAGAAAATGCTTGCGGACGATGACGGCCCTGCTCGGTCGCCGCGCCGACGTTCCCTGCAGTACAATCACGGTCGTTCTGGTTATTCCACAGAATCCATTAGTGGCATGTCGGTACCCGTCCGCGATGAGACCGCCCACGGCATAATGGCTCCCGACGCCACGAGAAGGGACGACATGGACGCACACGAGTTTTTGTCTGCAACGGTGTGCTGCATGGAGCAGCCGTCCGTCGAGCTGCTCAAAAGCATGCTCGTCGGTCGTTACCTGCAGTTCGGGTTCATCCTGGACGAGGACGTTGGCACCGCGGCGCTCGCCGAGAAGCTGGAAGACTACTTCGACAAGGTCGGCCTCAGGACGTCCAAGAGCTTCGACGACTGCGCCTCGTCATACATGGCCGAACTGAACTCGATCGTGGAGCCGCTAGTCATCAAGGCCGCCTCCGCCAACGGCAAGGAGAAGGAAGGCGCCGTCACGCGGGCGTGGAGGTACTACGAGCGGTTCGCGGAGACCGCACGGTCGCACGACCGCACGGTGGACGACATCATCGACCACTCAAGGGTCATGCTCTGCCTGTACCAGGCAATAATCGACAACGGCAAGGGCCCCATCGAGAACTTCGATTACGCCAGCGACGCCATCAAGCCCGCCACAATACTGAAGCACATGCGTTGGGAAGAGAGAAGGGGGATTCTCCCGCCTTTCGCCTCCAAGCGCTTCGACACCGAAGACCCCTACGGGACGGGCGCCTTCTCCATCGTCATGGCGGGCGTCATGCTGGCGACGTTCGCGCACGCGGAGGACAAGGGGGCAGACGATGAATAGCGCGATGGTCATTGACACCCTCGAGAAGCTCAGGCCCTTCCTCGACGAGAACGGCGTGTTCGAGGTTGCCGTGCGAGACCGGAACAAGAGGTTCGCCCAGATCGTGAAGCTCACCTTGGGAGACGCCCAGTCCGAGCAGAAGGAGCTCGCCCAGGAGGCCCTCCACGGCCTTCAGGATGCGGCGCGCGGCATCCAGCTCGATCTCAAGTCCGTCAACGCGGGCATCAACGCCCTGTCTGGCCTCGGCTACGCCAACCTGCTGCTCAACGCGGCCAACCTGTGCGCCACGTGCGCGGGCTTCGTCATCATCTACGACGAGGTCAAGCAGATGGGCGCGCAGGTCAACCAGCGCATAGCGCAGCTG
>CACXFF010000429.1 GCA_902766805.1 uncultured Coriobacteriaceae bacterium
AGGCGCTCGGGCCTCGGGTCGGGCACGTAGCCCATGACCGTCGTGCCGGGCAGGGCCTCCGAGAGGCGGCCGATGAGGAAGGACTCGACGTCGAGCCGTTTCATGGGCGCCCCCTCACTTCTTGGCCTCGTGGTTGTACGTGTCGAGCGTGTGGTTCTTTGCCTGGTCGATGCGCCCGAGCAGGGTCGCCGTCTCAACGAGAGCCATGGCCACGAATTTACCGTCCTTGGACCGCGTGTGATACGCGGACCCGTCCGCCACGAGGTCTTCGCGGTCCTCCCCGTACGCCCAGGACGCGGCATCGTCGTTGGCGCCCTCGGCGATCTCGGCCGCCATGGCGTCGAGCTTCGCGTGGACCGCGCCCGACTTGAGCACCTCGACCATGCCGCCGATGTAGAGGTTGGCCCTGGTGAAGGGCTCGAAGCGGGCTTCCACGCTAGCCATCGAACCTCCCCACGTAGACGAGGGTGTCCCAGGCGGTGGGCGACGCGGCCGACGGGCCGAGCACGTGCGTGACGCGCAGCGCGGCGTCGGGGTCCGTCGGGTCCATGCCCCTGTCCGTGAGCGCGAGGCGTGCGTGGGCGAGATTGGCGGCCGTGACGGGTGCGCCCTTGGGCAGCGCCACACACGCCTTGGCCTCCACGCCGTCCGGGCGATCCTGCGGGGCCTCGTCCGGCTTTAGCCAGCGCACGGTGACCCCGCAGACCTCCACGGGCTCCCATGACGCCGACGGGCGGCCGCGTGCGTCCCGCTCGCCCTCTCGCCTGAGCAGGAAGGTCGCATGCTCTCTGTAGCCCATGTCAGCCCCCGAACGGGTAGACGAAGCCCCAGCGCTGCCCGGAGCCCACGAGGCGCTTGAGCCGCGCCAGCGCCCGGCCGTCGAACCAGGCCGAGCCGTAGGGGTTGGACAGCGTGAGGCTCCCCGTGAAGCCGTTGGCGGTGAAGCTCGCCTGGGACGCCCCCGAGAGGTCGCAGTCGAGCCCGTCCAGGGAAGGAGGGCGCAGCGCCTTGCGCGCGGCGTCGATTACGAGCTTGCGGGCCAGGATCGAGGCGTCGCCCGTGAGAGGCTCGTCCGCGATCCCAAGCTCGGCTCGCAGCTCGGCGGAAAGATCCTCCGCCATCGACCTGAAGCGCTCGGGCGACGTGGCGTCGTCGCCCGTCCTGCTGACGTATTCCGCATACGTCGCGTAAGAAGTTGGCATTGGTGCCTCCCCTACTCGGAGAGGAGCGCGAGGAGCTGGGCCTTGGTGGCCTTCCTGGGCACGCTCAGGCCGCGCTCCGCGCACAGCCCCCTCAGCTGCTCCGCCGTCATGTCCGCGCTCGGGGCCGCCCCCGCCTCGCCCACCTGGGAGACCAGCCCGAGCGAGGCGAGCGAGGCGACGCGCTCCTCGCCCGCCTCGTAGGCATCGCCGGGGGCGTAGGCTCGCCAGCTGGCCGCGTCGCGGAACGCCGCGAGTACGGTGGTGGTCATGTGCGCACCCCCTTACGCGGTGGGCTGCATGGAGCCCTTGACGATGAAGTCCGTGACCTCGGGGACGAACTTCGCGCCGCGCACCAGGAAGGTCTCGGCGCTGCCGTAGTTGTAATCGGCCTCGTGGTGGACGCCCACCAGGCCGTAGTCGTTGGTGGCGTACTCCAGGCCAGCGCTGCCCAACGCGCCGAAGTCCAGGCCGTAGACGTGGATGTTGTCAATGGGCGTGGCGAAGACGGACCCTGCGGTCACCTTGTTGGTGAGAAGGACGTTGCGCACTCCCAGGAAGCTCTCCAGGTAGGTCAGGCCAAAGGCGTCCTGCGTGGTAATGGTGGCGTTGCTGAGGTAAACGGCGGCGTCCTGGCGGTTGACGAAGAACACGACGTCGTCGGTCTCCTCGTTGTTGCTCTCCATGACGTCTCCCAGCTTGGCCGAGGAGAACGCGAGCAGCTGCTGGAGGTTCCAGGTGGACCCGGCCGCAGGCGCCGCGACGGACGTGCCGTTGCCGAGCAGCGCGAAGAAGTCGCCCATGATGGCGGCGCGCAGCTGCTGCTGGGCCTTGCGGTCGGTGCGCAGCACGGCCTTCTCGAAGCCGGCCTTGAGGATGGCCTGCGCCGTGGTCTGCTTTGCGTACGGAACGAATTCCACCTCGCCGATGGGCGTCTTGCTGGTGCTGTACTTCGAGCGGGCGATGAAGTCTCCGTCGGTGTAGCTCGTGCCGGAGCTGCCCTTGGAGTCAGTGCCGTTGAGCAACGTGCCCGTCACGGAATGCTGGTACAGCGCGGTGCCGGCCGCGACGGTATCGACGTCGAACAAGCCGATGACTTCGGCGAAGCGATCGTACTCCTCCTGGAAGTTGCGGACGAACTCGATGTCCATGGAGGAGGCAACGTCAGTCTTGGTCTGGGTGTTGGGATTAACGGCCATGGTGGCCCTCCTTTACTGGTTTTACCGATAGAGGTCCAGGTGCTGGGCACGCATCCTCACGCGCTCCGCCTGGTCCTTGATGCTCTCGATCTGCTCTTTGGTGAACGGAGCGGGGTTCGCCCCGCCGCCCTTGTCCTGCGGGTACGCGGGCTGCTGCGCCCCAGCGAAGGCCTTCACGGCCTCGGCGC
>CACXFF010000430.1 GCA_902766805.1 uncultured Coriobacteriaceae bacterium
AGCGTCTCGTGCAGCACCCGCGCCTTGGCCCCTTCCAGCGGCGCGATCACGTTGGCCAGGTACAGGCCGCCTTCCGCCAGGCGTTCGTGGATGATGCGCGCGCCGGGCGCCGTGGCCATGGGCCCGAGCGGCTTGTTGCGCGAGAACGCGTCGTTCACCACCAGGTCGTAGCGTGTGTCGGTGGCCTGCAGGAAGTGCCAGGCGTCGTCGCAGACGGGCACGAGCCGACCCTCGGCCAGCTCGCACGCGTCGTCCAGGTAGAAGAACTCCCGCGCGAGCTCGGTCACCGCCGGGTCGATCTCCACCGCCTCTACCTGCATGTGCGTGTGCACCCCGAGCCAGCGGGGGAACGAATACCCACCGCCGCCCATGACCACCGCGCGCCCCTGGTCCAAGCCAGCCGCCCGCATGACCTCGGCGAAATGGCGGTGGTACACGCACACGCGCTCGTGACGCAGCCCCTCCTCCGTGTACGTCGCGCTCTGGAACGCGCCGCCCACGTTGAGCAGGCGCACGTCGGTGCCGTCCTCGTCCTGCGAGACGAACACGAGCGCGGGCCCGAACATCGTGCGGCGCCTCAGGTACACGCCGCGCTTGCCCAGCAGCCACGGCACGAGCAGCCGGCTCACGGCGAATATCGCGGCCAGCGCCACCAGCGACCACAGGGTGTACAAGACAAAGGGGCTCATGCTCAGCTTTCTCTACGGTGCGTCGGAGCGCGACGGCCTTCCTCGGGCGCCGCGCGCCAACATGCGTGTGTTCGACGGCGCTCGGCCTCCCACATTCTGCAGAAATGTCGTGTGCGGGGCAGGACAATACATGAATATTGCACGATGCGCCTGAGAAGCGGTTATACTAATCCTTCGCAAAGGCTGTCTGTTTTACGCACGGCCATCTGCCCGAATCTTTTTTGGAGGCGTACCATGTTCCTTGGTCTTGGCATTCCCGAGCTCGTGATTATTCTCGTTGTCGTGCTCATCATCTTTGGGCCCAAGAACCTTCCCAAGCTCGGCAAGTCGTTGGGCAAGACCGTGAAGTCGGTCCGCGAGGGCATTTACGAGGGCGAGGCCGAGGCCAAGCCCGACACCGCAGACAAGGCCGAGGAGGCTGCCGAGGCCGCTCCCGCGCAGGCCATCCCCGCCGAGGTCGAGGTCGTGGAGGATGCCGAGCCCGTCGTCGCGGCGCCTGCCGTGGCTGCTGAGCCCGTCGCGGCTGCCGAGCCCGTCGCGGCCGCAGCGTCCGCCGAGGTCGTGTACTGCACCAAGTGCGGCGGCGAGAACGAGGCCAGCGCCGCGTTCTGCAAGCACTGCGGCAACAAGCTCAACTAGTTAGCACAAGGGGGCACTCATGGCAGACGTCATCACTCTCACCCAGGACGGCCGCGACAAGCTCGTCGACGAGCTCGCGTACCGCGAGGGCGACCTGCAGAAGCAAATCATCGAGCGCATCAAGGTCGCGCGTGGCTTCGGCGACCTCTCGGAGAACTCCGAGTACGATGACGCCAAGGAAGAGCAGTCCAAGAACGAGGCGCGCATCGCCGAGATCCGTGCCACGCTGGCCAGCGCGCGCGTGGTTGAAGACGACGACGCCCTCGTGGACGGCGGCGTGTCCATCGGCTGCACCGTGACCGTGGAGGACGAGGCTGGCAAGCAGACCGCCTTCACCATCGTGGGCACCATGGAGACCGACTCCCTGCAGCGCCGCATCTCCAACGAGAGCCCCATCGGCGCCGCGCTCATCGGCCACGTGGAGGGTGACACCGTCTCCTACGTCGCGCCTTCTGGCAAGCAGCGCAGCTTCCGCGTCGTCAAAATCACGCGCTAGGCGCACCCGGCTTATGCGAGACGCGCCCCTTGGCCACTGACCAGGGGGCGCTTTTGTTTACGCCCAAAACCCAAGCGTGCGGCCCCGTGCGGTCGCAACCCGCACGCACTTGTCTATAATCCCGATATCCAATATCGCAGCCAACCGAAAGGCGCACATTATGGCCGACCAGCAGGTCCCGCAGATCTCCACCACCGACGAACGCGCGATGCGTCGCGCCAAGCGCGCTGCCCTCATCGAGCAGGGCGTCAACCCCTATCCCATCAAGTCGTACGTCGACGCCCACGTGGCCGACCTGCGCGCCAAATATGCCGAGCTCGAGGACGGCGCCGATACCGAGGACGTCGTGAGCATCGCAGGCCGCCTGATGGCCAAGCGTGGCCAGGGCAAGCTCATGTTCTTCGAGCTCGAGGACGTCACGGGCCGCATCCAGCTTTTCTGCCGCGTGAACAACTTCGACGAGGAGGCCTGGGCGCGTGTGGGCCAGCTCGACGTGGGCGACATCGTGGGCGCCACCGGCGTCGTGCTGCGCAGCCGCCGCGGCGAGCTGTCGGTCGCGCCGACCCAGATCACCCTGCTGTCGAAGAGCTGCCGTCCCCTGCCCGAGAAGTTCCACGGCCTCACCGACAAGGAGACGCGCTACCGTCAGCGCTACGTGGACCTCATCATGAACGCCGAGAGCCGCGAGACCTTCCGCAAGCGCTCGCGCCTGGTCTCGGCCATCCGTCGCTTCATGGAGGACCAGGGCTACCTGGAGGTGGAGACCCCCATCCTGCAGGAGACGCTCGGCGG
>CACXFF010000431.1 GCA_902766805.1 uncultured Coriobacteriaceae bacterium
CTGAACGCTGGTGGACGGTGGATGTGGGCGTCCCCGTGAGCAGCGGGACGATGCACGTCGAGGTCGTCGTCGACGGCGACGGGACGGCTTCTGCGTCAGCACAGGTCGTGGAAGCGAGGAGGCCTGGGCGCGGAAGGATGCAGGAAAAGATCTATGCATACAACGCCGGCCGAGGATGGTATGAGGATGTCGTCGAGCCGAAGCCGACGCTGCGCATGGTCTGAAAATAGCAGGTAGACGACTCAAAACGACTGAGAGCCGATTTAAGGCCCGAAAAGGATGCGCCCCTAGGGAGACTAGGGACGTTTTCGGTTTTTAAGGACGTCAGCGTGGCATGGCACCCGGCTTGCGGAGATCAGCCTCAATCTCGGCCCGCACGTGCGCCGAGCGCGTCTCAGGTCGTGCCTGTGTCATGACACCCTGGGCGTAGGCCGGCAGGCGGTCATTCGGCGCGGGCAATGGTGCGTCGGGGACGAGCCAGAGCTCCTCGAGCAGATACGGAGACGTTGGCGCAGGCGTCATGGCCCAGCCGACAACCATGTTGTCACCGTCCCCAGCATTGATTCCTGGGGCTTCCGCTGGCGTCGAGAAGTGTTCCCAGTGAGCGCCATCGCCAAGCGCTTCGTAGGCCGAGTCCTCGAGCGTCAGGGCCATCCAATATAGGTGCATGCCATCTGCCGCCGCACGTGCTCGGATGACCGTGATATCCTCCTCGGCCTGGCCAGGTAGCTCATACGGCCAACCAGCAGCCAAGAGCTGGCCCGCCGTCAAGACGCCCATCTCAAGGAGCTGCTCAACCGCCGCACGCGCGGCGGCTGTCTGCTCAACCTCAGCCTCGAGCGTGGAAATTTTCTCGCCCATGGCCGTCGACCTGCGTTTTTCGGCGCGTAGGTCGCGCTTGGTGTCGCTCAGGATCTGGGCCGTGGCCACGATCCTCTCATCCTGCTCGACACAGACGATCATGGCCGTGCGCAATCGCTCTACGAGCTCCTCACGAGGCATGCGCGCGAGTCGGCCCGTGGGCACAGGGGGCGTGGCCGTCAGCTCAGACACCTCCTTCCGAGTTTCCTCGACGATCTCGCTCAAGCTTTTCTCGTCCATGTTCTTCCTTCCTTTCATCAGCGAGAAATTCCCCGTGACGGACTCGGTGCGCTCGTGGAGGGAGCGGCTGGCGAGCTCGAAGAGCTGCCCCGCACGCCGTCATCTATAGCAGAGCGGTGCTCAGCCACCCATGTGCTCATGGCCTTGCGCACACTGGCTATGACGGACCGCCACGGTATCGCGGGACCAGATAGCGCAAGGCGCGTGATCTCACTCGTGCGCTCGAAAGCTCGACGGACGGTTGACCAGGCCTCTCCCCAGCCGCCAAGCAAATTGGAGAGCGCGGTGGGATATTCATGGGCGCGGGCCGCCCACGCGTGGGCTCGGCGGGCAGCAACGTGGAAGCGACTGACCAAGGTGTCGTCGTCGTAACGCCGACGATCAACGCCGACCTCATCAGCGATGCGCTCCATACGATCGGACCACGTGGAGACCCGTGCGGGCGGGTACCAGGCAGTCTGGTCCTCGGCCGCCTGCTGGACCACGGCGCGGCGCTCAAGTTCGTCGAAGCGTTCCGCGACCTCGGACCCGACCAGGTCGGCGACAGTCTCCGTGCCGCTGGTGTCCGAGCAGGCGTCAGCCAGCGCGTCGCGGTAGGCCTGGATTTCGCGCTCGAGGTCAGCAGCAGAGTTAATGGCGGCGATTTCGAGGTTCTGACGGCGCACCTCTGTGACCGGGACGTACTCGACGCCAGCAGCCTGGGCCTTGGCCTTGGCGTGCCGCTCGAGGGCGACCACTGCGCCGCCCTCGTGCAGCTGGGGGGCGCGGTCAAGGCCCTGGCGCTCGTACGAACGGTGGTCGACGCGAGCGTCGATGTTGGCCTCACGAAGCGCGCTGTTGATGAGCTCGGCAGTGTCAGCGCGCCAGCGCTCGGCGTTGGCCTGCTCGTTCCAAGGCATCACGTCGCGTTTTACCGTGAGGGGATGCTTGTTTCGCCGCTCGTAGCCCTCCCACGCGGACAGGCTGGCCTCCGACGGCGTGAGCACGACCGTATCGATGCGTTTTCCCGAGCCGTTTTTGAGGTCGTAGTGGTAGGTTTTTTCCCATGCGTGCCCGACCGCGACCTCGGCCCTGAGCTCGTCTGGCAGCAAGACGGCCTCGTGGCCATCGGCATCGCGAACGCAGTATGCGTTCCGCCTCTTGTAGGAAGCGAACCCGTCCGTGTCGCACGGGCGAACGGTGAGCTGAAGGTGGAGGTGCGGGTTCGGCGTCCCGCCGGGCCGGGCGTCATGAATCACGCCGTCGGCCACCATCCCCTGAGCCACGTAGTACGCCATGACGCGGCGCCCAAGGGACAGCTGCTGGTCGACCGTAAGCTCGCGCGGCAAGGCGACCATGATGCGCCTTGCCGTCTGCGCC
>CACXFF010000432.1 GCA_902766805.1 uncultured Coriobacteriaceae bacterium
CATGTTGGCCTGGTTGGCGAGCTGGTCTTTGGGGTCGCAGGTCGCGGGATACGTCTGCAGGTAGACGGTCATGCAGCCCATCTTGAACTGCGGGTAGTGTTCGTGGGCGTACTTGACCACGCGCGCGCTCGCCACGAACTGGTGGTGCAGCGACTGGTAGCGGATCTGCGGGCCAACGTTGAGCTGGTCGCGGCGCCCCTCGAAACCCTGTAGGTTGGACGTGCCGTACATGGCGCCCATCTCCGCGGTGGCACAGTTGATCTCGTTGAAGGTCAGCCAATACTTGACCTTGTCCTGGTAGCGCTCGAACAGCGTGTGGCAGAACTTCTCGAACAGCCCGATGAGCTCGCGGCTCGCCCAACCGTTGTAGCGGCGGACGAGTTCGTAGGGCAGCTCGTAGTGCGAAAGCGTGATGAGCGGCTCGATGCCGTGCGCGAGCAGGCAGTCGAAGACCTTGTCGTAGAATGCCAGGCCTTCCTCGTTGGGCTCGCCCTCCAGGCCGGTGGGGTAGATGCGCGTCCAGTTGATGGAGGTGCGGAACACGTTGAAGCCCATCTCGGCGAACAGCTCGATGTCCTCCTCGTAGCGGTGGTAGAAGTCGATCGCCTCGTGGCTCGGGTAGAGCTGGTCGGGATCGATGTCGATCGTGATGCGCTTCTGCTGGTTGAACACGCCGCCGATGCAGTGGTCGATCACCGAGTCGCCTTTGCCGTCCACGTCCCACGCGCCCTCGAACTGGTTGGCCGCGCACGCGCCGCCCCAGAGGAAGTCGTCTTTGAACACGCCCATGTCTGTCTCCTTTCCACAGGTACACACAGTGAAAAGTATACGTGGGCGGATTGGCGGCGCGCGTTGCCGATCCGAACGTTGCGCGTGGTGGCTGGCGTTGGTTGCTTGCAGCCCGCGCCGGCCTGCCCACCCGCGCGCGGCCCCGCCGCTTGGTACCAAAAAGACGTGGTCTTTCTGGTACCAAGGACGCAGCGGCAAGTCGCCCTCGATTGTTTAGGCGCATGACGACTGTGGGATAATGACTGAGTCGTCGCTTTTCGTGGAATGGTGTTGGCTCACTGCTATGAATACCGTGTTCGCAATCATTGCTGGTTTGGTTGGACTAGGCATCTTTTTCCAGAACAGCTTACTTGTCGGGCTGGGCGCCGCCATCGGTATCTACTACGGCCTGTTCCGGCTGGCCCGCAAGGCTTGGCGCGCCCTGACCGACGGCGCGAGCCGCCAACGTGCACAGCTCGAAGAGCGTCGTGCACGCTTGGAGAACAAGATCCCGTGGCTTCGTCGTGGCAGCGTGGAGGCGCAGGACGTCGTGGTCGAGGATGCCGACGATCCGTCCGCGACGCCGCGGAGCCACGGCGAGCCCTTCGTCCCCGACGACAGCTACATGGCCGACGTGCCCTACTCCGAGGCCGACGACTACGAGGCCCCGAAGGCGGGCGGCGCGCGTCCTGCCGGCGCCCCTCCGCGCCCCGGCGCTTGGACCACGGCTAGCGGCTCGGCATCCTCCAAAGGCGGCGCGTCTCGCCAGGCCGCCTCGCGCCCGAACGCTTCGGCCCAAGCCGCGGACGACTACGCCCCGCGTCCCGCCTACGACCACCTGAGCGTGGACGAGGGCGACACTGCCGATGACATCACGCGCGTTCTGCGTGCGTACACCAACGATGCGGCCGTGGGCAGCTACGCGAGCGCGACCATCGAGAACCTGCGCAGCTCCGCGCACTATCAGCGCAGCTTCTACACCGAGCTGGACGGGACTTTCGGGCACGGGACCATCAGCTGGACGAAGTTCGCCGCTCCGGCCGACTCCGCGTTCGACACCATCCTGCGCAACTCGGCGCTATTGGCCAACCGCGTCCAGGCGTTCGACTCGGCGGGCTACGCGCGCCTCGGCCAACTCGCGAACCAGGGCAAGCTCATCGGCGACGCCACGCGTTCGCAGCGCCTCGTGCTGCTCCAGCAGACGCTCGATTCCATCGCGCAGATCCAAGAGGCCAACGAACGCCTGCTTCTGGAGCTGGAGAAACTCTCGTACGAGTTGGCCCAGCTCTCGGGTCCGGCAGCGGGCGGGCGCAGCGACGACCTGCTCGAAGAGCTGCAGACCTTGGTCGACCAGACCAAGTTCTACCGTTCGTGAGGGGGCTGTTGGGGCGTCTGGGTCGTCCTTGTCGCTCGGGTCGTTCCGCGCGGTACCGCCGAAGCTATGTGGCGCGGTGTCTGCGGCCGTTTCGTCGCGCCGCTGCTCGTGCGCGAGGTATGTCGCGGCGCGGCCAACGTGTAGGATAGGGGAGACCCCTTGGCGGCGGCGAGTCTGGGAGGCGCGATAGGAATGGGCGAGATGATTGAGCAGATTCTTTCACTTATCGTGGGAGCCGTCGTCGCGGTGGTGGGCGGCATTGGCTTTGGCATCTACAAGCTGTTTTCGTGGCTGATTGGCCTGATTACCGGTAAGTCGCGCAAGCGCTTGGAAGGTGAGCAGGTGCCGCCGCGGCGTACGGTGGAGGCGCGCAACGTGAGCGTGACCGATGTCGACCCGCGGCCCGGCTCCGCGGCGGCCAGCGTGCCGAAGAAGCCTGCGTACGTGCATCTGGATCCGGGCATGGGCCACACGTCGGCCAAGATTACCGACGTGCTGAGTTGGTATGAGGACGATCCGGTCGTGGGCTCGCGCGCGTCGGCGTGCATCGAGTCGCTGCGCGAGCTGGACCACCACAAGCGCAGCTTCCATGCCGAGCTGGCGTCCACGTTCGACAAGAGCAGTATCAGCTGGCAGAAGTTCGCTGGGCCGGCGGACGCGGCTTGCGAGGCGGTCCTGCGCAACTCGGCGTTGCTGGGCAACCGCATCCAGGCGTTCGATTCGGCGTCCTACCTGCAGCTGGATGAGATGCGGCGCGCGGGGACGCTCGAGGGCGACGCGGGGCGCAAGATGCGCATGGACCTGCAGGAGGAGAAGCTCGCGCGCATGACGCAGCTGCAGGAGAGCAATGACAAGATGCTGCTGGACCTCGAGCGCCTGTCGTTCGAGCTGTCGAGCATCTCGTCGGGCAGCGAGACCACAGAGAGCCAGGCGCTGTTGGAAGAGCTGGAAACGCTCGTGGACCAGGCGAAGTTCTATCGCTCGTAGGGTCGCGCAGGGCGGGTTCGGAAAGCGCGAAAAGCCGCTCCGTAGCATCTGTTCGCTCGGGAGGTCTGAGTGCGTGCGATGGCCCGCAACCCTACGCCG
>CACXFF010000433.1 GCA_902766805.1 uncultured Coriobacteriaceae bacterium
GATGTCGCCTTCGAAGAGGTCTCCAGCGAGCTATTGCCCTACATGCTGCATGGCACGGGCGACCTGTATGCCAGCGCACTCACAGCCGCCCTCTTCACAGGCTGCACGCTCAAGCGCGCCGTGGAGTTTGCCGGCGAACTCGTGACCAAGGCCATGGTCGTCACGCGCGATCAGCCAGACTTCGAGGTGCGTGGTGTAAGCTTCGAGCCGTGCCTCGGTGAGGTCGCATCCCTGCTCAACTCTTAAGTTTTGTCTGATAAAACGCCAAAAAGAAGGCGTGGGACACACCTTGTCCCACGCCTTCTTTTCTCGTCTTACCCCACCTGGTACACAGGTGCATGCTAGCCTAGTCGTTGAGCTTCTTCACGAGGCCCGCACGCACAGCAGCCTTCTTGCGCTCGGTCGCGTCGAGGATGCGCTTGCGCATGCGGATGTTCTTGGGCGTGACCTCCACGAGCTCGTCGTCCATGATGTACTCCAGCGCCTCCTCCAGAGTGAAGGTGCGCGGGGGCGTGAGCTGCACCGCAATGTCGGCCGTGGAGGAGCGCTGGTTGCCCAGGCGCTTGGTACGCGCCACGTTGACCACCATGTCACCCGGCTTGGAGCGCTCTCCCACAAGCATGCCCTCGTAGCACTCGTCTCCCGGCCCCACGAACAGCGCGCCGCGCTCCTGCAGGGTGCCCAACGCGTAGGCGACCGCCTTCTCGGTGGACATCGAGATCATGGCACCGTTGTTGCGCCCGCCGATCTCACCCGCATAGGGGCCGTATTCGAGGAACGTGTGATAGAAGACAGCCTCGCCGTGGGACACGTTGAGGATGCGCGTCTTGAGGCCCATGATGCCGCGCGTGGGAATGCGGAACTCCAGGTGGGAGAGCGTGCTGCCCTGCTCCATGCTCACCATCTGACCGCCCGCCTCGCCGACGACCTCGATGACCTTACCGGCATATTCCTGGGGGCTTTCCACCGCGGCTTGCTCGATGGGCTCGAGGCGACCACCCTGCCCGTCGCTCTTGAACAGCACGCGCGGGCGTCCCACCTGGAACTCGAAGCCTTCTCGGCGCATCTCTTCCATGAGCACGCCCAGGTGCAAGATGCCGCGGCCAGAGACCTCCACGCCGCTCTTGTCAGGCAGCTCCTCGATACGCATGGTGACGTTGTTCTCACGCTCCGTCATCAGGCGTTCCTTGAGTTGACGGCCGCCGACGATGTCGCCGTCGCGTCCCACCAGGGGGCTGTTGGACGGCTCGAAGACCACCGCCATGGTCGGCGGGTCGATTTCGATGGGGTCGAGTTCCACGGGGTTCTCGGGATCGGTGTACACGTCGCCGATATCCGTGCCGTCCACGCCCACCACGGCGCCGATGTCACCGGCCACCACCTCATCGCACTCTTTGCGGCCCAGATAGTCAAAGGTGAAGAGCTGCTTGACGGTACACACCGCGCGCTCGCCGTCGTTTTTGACCACCAGAATCTTGTCGCCGTGGTGGATGGTGCCCGAGAACACACGGCCAATGCCGATGCGCCCCACATACTCACTGTGATCCACTGTCACACACTGCATGGCCAGCGGGCCGTCCGCATCCACGTCGGGGGCGGGGAGCTCCCCGATCATCATGTCGAGCAGGGGATACATGTCCTCATTGTCATCGGACGGATCCAAGCGGGCGAACCCGTTGACAGCCGAGCAGTACACCACGTGTCCCATCGAGAACTCGAGCTGCTCATCGGTCGCGCCCAGGTCCATCATCAGGTCGAGCGTGTCGTTGACGATCTGCTCGGGACGGGAACCGTCGCGGTCTATCTTGTTGATGACCAGCAGGATCTTCAGGCCACAGTCGATGGCGTGGCGCAATACAAAGCGCGTCTGCGGCATGCAGCCCTCGAAGGCGTCCACCAGCAGCAGCGCGCCGTCGGCCATCTTGAGCACGCGTTCCACCTCGCCGCCGAAGTCGGCGTGGCCCGGGGTGTCGATGACGTTGATCTTCACGCCCTGGTACTCGATGGAGATGTTCTTGGACAGGATCGTGATGCCGCGCTCGCGCTCCTGGTCGTTGCTGTCGAGAACGCGCTCTTCCACCTGCTGGTTTTCGCGGAACGCGCCGGCCGCGCGCAACAGTTTGTCGCACAGGGTCGTCTTGCCATGGTCGACATGGGCGATGATGGCAACGTTGCGGATGGTTTCTTGGACCATGGGGCTACCCCAATCAAGATACGTGCAGTTATTTAGCCGAGTAAGTCTAGCAGGTTGTCGTTGGCAAAATGTGCAGGTTGCATGTGGCAGGAGCGGGCAAGCCCTTGTGCAGGCTACGACAGACAGGCGTGTGGGTCGCCTGATCCCGTGATGACAGCCACAGACGAAGGGCACGCGGCCGCCCTTGGGTCCCAAAGAGGGGAGACGAGCGGCGCTGTCACCTGCACAAAGCTAGCCTTGGGTACCAAATGTGGGATGTGCCCCTCAGGAGAAGAGCGACTCGAGCTCGCCCGCGGGTTGCGGGTCGGCCCAAGCGAACTGCTCGCCCGCGCCCTTGCCCTGGAAGAGGCTGTAGGCCGAGTAGGTAGGCCAGCCACGCTGGCCAAACTCCAGTATGACGGCATCGTGGTACACACCATCGCCCTCGGCATCTACCGAGCCCTCGTAGCACAGGGCATAGAGTTCACAGGCTTCTCCTAGCTCGCGGACCTTCTCGTGAGCACCCTGCAGGCAGGCCTCGGCACCGTCCTCGGCGAACTCATAGGGAGTGACCTCACCAGAGCCGTTCTGTGTCACGAGAAGGACGTTCACGTCCTGAGCATCGGCTAGACGGTCAAACGCGTCTCCTAGGAGCTCACAGGACAGCATATCGAGCTCGGGCGATACTTCTCCTTGTGCGTGGGACATGGTTCCTCTTGTTCTCTCCGTTCTGGCTTTTCGGCACCCATCATAGCGTTTGTTCGGACGCTTGCCACTTGGCTCCTGCCTCGTCGCTTCCTCCGACGCGGCTCGCTATCCTTGTGGGCAAGGCACAAAGGGACGAGCCGGCCCCGTCGCGAGGGGCCGTGCACAGGAGGGACGTCGAGATGAAGCAGCTCACGTGCACCAGCTGTGGCGCCACGCTGGAATGGGACGGCCGGGCCAACGTCGTGGAGTGCCGCTTCTGCGGGGCACGTTTCGCCATGCGAGGCGCCGAAGCAGGGGAGGCGGCAGACGATTGGCGCGCCCAGGCGCTACGTGGCGGCTGCGTGGCCGACAGGCCCTGCCTCGGGCCCTGCCTGGGCGATCCGCAGGACACGGGCGCCGTGTACTACCGGAGCTGGCTGCCGCAAGGGTGGAGCTATCAGGTGTTCCTGCCAAGCCACCTGTACTTCGGCGCGAGCGCGGGCTCACCCTTCGTCCCGGGCATCCACTTTGAGTCTCCCGACGGACGCTCCTCCATCGAGCACATCACCACCAACGCCTACCGCGACCCGACCGGGATGGCGGTGGGACCCTTCGCCCAAGCGGGCCTCGCGGGAGGCATCATGGGCGGCATGGGCGGCCTGACGCCCGGCAACGGAGAGATGGGCCTCGACGGGCTCGTCCACTACCCCTGCAGCGTGATGGACCCGCGCGACTTCGTGCGCCTGCGGCCCTTCGTCGACGCGCCCGACTACTGCGACGAGATGGTCCTGCGTCTGCAGCTGGAAAACCTGCAGGTCATCGGTCAGACGGACCAGGACGACTTCGCTCGGCAGCGCATGGAGAAGCTGTTGGCTGACGCGCCTGCGCAGGTGCGTGCAAATCACTGGTATCACTGGTTCCGCCGGACCTACCGAGGCCAGCGCAAGGGAGAGCCCGTCATCATAGTCGCCGAGACACAGGTGTCCACCAACGGCTGGAATGTGCCCCAACAGGCCCCACAACAGCCCGCACAACAGCCTCCATCAGGCTTTTTTGGCCGCATGGCCGCCGCCATGGGTGGGGCCGCCCAACAGGCGATGGCGTCCATGGCCCAAGCGAACGTGCCCCGTATGTGGAACACCGACTACGAGCTGGTGATGATTGCCCCCGAGGCGCAGGCACAGGCGGTCTTCGAGGAATTCGACCGCATACGACGCTCGATCGAGCTCGGGCGAGACTTCGCGCAGGGCCAAGCAGCCATAGAGCGCATCATCATGCAGGGCATGCAACATGCCAACGGCGTGTACGCCAATGCGCAGGCGCAGATGGCAGCCGAACGCGCGGCGTCATGGGACCGCCGTGCAGCCATCATCGCCGACACGAACGCCTACACCACCAACGTGATGCGCGACATGCAGGCCAGCAACGCCGCGACGCACGAGCGGGTGGCACAGGGCTGGTCCGAGGCGATACGCGGAGTCAACAGCTACGTGGGCAGCGACGGGCGCGTCGTCGAAGCCGACGTCCGCTACGACCACGTGTACCAAGGCACGCCCGGGTCGCGTTGGGGGAGTGACAGCTACGTCGCCGCCGAAGGCGACTGGCTGGAGCCCGGCGTGGACTTCGTCGAACTGCCCAAACGGCACCTGTGACACAGCTCGAGCCAGGGCCGCAACACAAGACGAGGGCGTTCCCGCAGGAACGCCCTCGTACAAGCGATGGTGGAGACGAAGGGGCTCACACCGCGCGGATCTCGGTGAAGGAGTACACGTTAAGCTTGACGTACCAGTAGGCGGGAATCACGCCGTAGTACACGTCGTAATCATATACGGCAACCTTGCCCACCGACCTGTTGTTCTTGATGTCGTACATGTCGGCCGAGTAGGTGCGCTTGTGGGACACACTGGCCGAGTCGCTCTTTTCGGTACGCGACGGATCGCCCACGATGGCGTAGGACATCTGGTGGTCGTTGTTGCACGAAATACTGGTCTTGTTCCACGTTTTGCCAAAGGCCATGCCGTTGCCCCAGGTGTTGAGCGCGACCAGCCCCACGCAGTTGAACTCGTTAAAGATGCTGGTGGCGTTCTCGTAGCCGGGGATGGTGCGCTCGTAGCTCTCGCGCTTGGCCATCGTTTCAAGGTCGGAGCGGCTCATGGTGGACTGGTGGGAGTAGCTCTTCTCCGTGTCCTCGTTGCGCGA
>CACXFF010000434.1 GCA_902766805.1 uncultured Coriobacteriaceae bacterium
CACAGAGCGTCAGCGCTGCTGTGGGGGCCGCCTTTCCGTGTGGCGCAGACGCGCCTAGACGTAGAAGAGCATCTCGTTGTAGCTGGGAACGGGCCAGACGTCGCGGGAGCACAGGAGCTCCATGGCGTCTACGGCGGCGCGCAGGGCATCCATCGCGGGCACCACGTCGCTCACGTAGGCCTCGTCCTGCGCGCGCGGGTCGTCCAGGGCGTGCGCCGCATCGTTGCGCTCCTCGAGCTCGTCGGTACGCGCGCTGATGTCGTCGATGCCCTGTGTGAGGGTGCGCACGAGCTCCTTCTCGGAGCGCGCGGTGATGCCGATGTCGGCCTTGGTGGCCACGCTGGCGGCCACGGACGCGGAGTACTGGATGAGGGCGGGCAGGTAGATCTGACGCGCCATGTAGATCATCGTCTCGGCCTCGATGTTGAGCAGCTTGGCGTACTGCTCGGCGTTGGCCACGTAGCGCGCGTGCACCTCGGGCTCGGTCAGCACGCCGTACTTCTCGAAAAACGCGATGTTGGCGGGCTCGATCAGGGCCGGCAGCGCCTCGGGGGTCGTGCGCAGGTTGGCGAGCCCGCGGCGTTCGGCCTCGGCCTCCCACTCGGCACCGTAGCCGTTGCCGTTGAAGATGATGCGCTGGTGGGCGATGAGCGTCTCCTTGATCCACGCCAGGGCGGCCTTGGGGAAGTCTTTGGCGCGCTCGCCCTCCAGGTCGGTCGCGAAGCGGTCCAGCTCCTCGGCCACGGCGGTGTTGAGCACCGTGTTGGAGTCCGAGAGGTTCTGGCGGCTGCCGCACATGCGGAACTCGAACTTGTTGCCCGTGAAGGCGAAGGGGCTCGTGCGGTTGCGGTCGGTGTTGTCGCGTGTGATGTCGGCGAGCATCGGCACGCCCAGGTCCACGGTCTCGGTCCCGGTGCTGTGGAAGTCGGTGCCCTCCACGATGGAGTGGATCACGGCGTCCAGGTCGTCTCCGAGGAAGATGGAGACGATGGCGGGAGGGGCCTCGTTGGCGCCCAGGCGATGGTCGTTGCCGGCCGTGGCCACGCTGGCGCGCAGCAGGTCGGCATGGTTGTCCACGGCTGCGATCACGCAGGTGAGGAAGACAAGGAACTGCAGGTTCTCCTCGGGGGTCTTGGAGGGGTCGAGCAGGTTGCGCCCGTCGGCCGCCAACGACCAGTTGTCGTGCTTGCCCGAGCCGTTCACGTACTCGAAGGGCTTCTCGTGCTGCAGGCAGGAAAGGCCGTGGTGGCTCGCGACGAGCTTCATCTTCTCCATCGTGAGCAGGTTGTGGTCGACGCCCACGCTGCCGTACTCGAAGACGGGCGCGAGCTCGTGCTGGCAGGGTGCGACCTCGTTGTGCTTGGTCTTGGCCGGCACGCCCAGTTTCCAGAGCTCATCGTCGAGCTCTTTCATGAACTCGTTGACCGTGGGGCGGATCGCGCCGAAGTAGTGCTCGTCGAGCTCCTGGCCCTTGGCGGGCACGCAGCCAAAGAGCGTGCGGCCGCACAGGACCAGGTCGGGACGGGCCTGGAAGTCGGACTCCTTGATGAGGAAGTACTCCTGCTCGGGGCCGATGGTGGTGGTCACCAGGCGCGGATGGCGGCCAAAGAGTGCCAGCACGCGCTTGGCCTGGGTGTCGAGCGCCACCATGGAACGCAGCAGGGGCGTCTTTTTGTCCAGCGCCTCGCCGGTGTAGCTGATGAAGGCGGTGGGGATGCAGAGCACCTCGTCCTTGATGAAGGCGGGGCTCGTGGGGTCCCAGGCGGTGTAGCCGCGCGCCTCGAAGGTCGCGCGCAGGCCGCCGCTAGGGAAGCTCGACGCGTCGGGCTCGCCCTGGATCAGCTCCTTGCCCGAGAAGGTCATGATGGCGCGGCCGTCGTCTTTGGGGGTGAGGAACGAGTCGTGCTTCTCGCTCGTGATGCCCGTGAGGGGCTGGAACCAGTGCGTGTAGTGCGTGGCGCCCTGTTCGAGCGCCCATTCCTTCATCGCGTGGGCGACCTCGTTGGCGATGTCGAGGTCCAAAGGCTCGCCGTCGTCCATCACGCGGCGCAGCTCCTTGAAGGTGGGGCGGGGGAGCCTCTCTTCCATCACGGCCTCGTTGAACACGAGGCTTCCGAAAAGCTCGGAGACCTTACTCTGCATGCTCGCTCGCTTTCTCTTGGCAACCTGACAAGCATAACCCTAGTCACTGCGTGTTTCGTGCGGATGGCGAACTTGTGCCAGCTACAAGTTCGCCATGGGGCGGCGCCCAGCGGGTGCGTGAAGGGCGACCAGTCCTGAGTTTTCGTGGGAGAGCGTGGGGTTTTTCTTGCACTGGGGCGCACTTAGAGTAAAGTGTTACGGGTTATAACAGGCACGTGGCGCCCTCGTGCCGTTGGTTAGTAAGGAGACCTGCATGTCTGGACACTCTAAGTGGGCTACCACGAAGCACAAGAAGGCCGCGATTGACGCCAAGCGCTCGTCGCTCTTCTCCAAGCTTTCCCGCAACATCACTGTCGCCGCCAAGGTGGGCGGAGACCCCAACCCCGACAACAACGCCTCTCTGGCCGCCGCCGTCCAGCGCGCCCGCATGGTCTCCATGCCCAACGCCAAGATCAAGGCCGCCATCGACAAGGCCTTCGGCTCCGGCGCCGAGGCCGTCAACTACGAGGAGATCAGC
>CACXFF010000435.1 GCA_902766805.1 uncultured Coriobacteriaceae bacterium
ACCGAAACGCCTTGATATAGGAGTCCATGAGGGCGCTCTTGTTGGTGGCGTTGCTTCTTGACGAATATGTCTCTTGGATGCGACTCTCGAGGTAGGCATAGTGCTCGTTCTGGGCATCGTCGTTGGCGTTCCTCTGCCAGGCAGACCACGGCGGGTTGGAGCACACAACTGTGATGTCCAAGTTCTCTTGATCCCAGACTCGCTCAGTGTTCTCGATGAACAACCCCAGGTCACTCTGGTCGTCGGGTTCGCTCATCTGGAACGTGTCGGTTAGAAGTGCGTTTGGGTATGGCTCGTAGGTGCCGCCCGTGCGCGAGTGGTAGGCGTACTCGATATTGACGACCATGATGTAGTACGCGAGGAGCAGGATTTCGTTCGAGTGCAGCTCGTGCAGGTACTTGTGGCGCAGTTTGTCGACGGGTATGAGCGTCGGGTCCTCGATTAGTCGTGCCATGTACGAGCCGGTGCCCGCGAACGGGTCGAGGATGTTGACGCCCTCGTCCGCAAGAGACTTGCCGAACTCGCGTCGCAGAACGCGATCGACCAGGTGCAGCTGCGCGTCCACGATCTCGCCCGGGGTGTATACGATGCCTAGCTTCTCCGAGGTACGCGTGAAGGCCTTCGCGAAGAAGTTGTTGTAGAGGTCCTTGATGAGCTCCTGGCGGCCGAAGTCCGTCCTCACGATGGAGGCTCGCCTCTTCACGCTCGCGTAGAGCTCGTCGAGCTGTCTCCTGTCGTCTGCAGACAGCGTGTCGTCGCCCACGCCGTGGCTTCTGAGTCGTTCCACGAATTCCTCGATGGCAAGGGCCACGGGGTTGGAGTTGCGGAACTCGAAGTCGGAGAACAGCGCGTCGAAGACGGGAACGGTTATCATGTGCTGGGCTATCATCTCCACGGCCTCGTCGGCGCGTATCGAGGGGTTGAGGGAGGCACGTAGGCCCTCCAGGAACAAGCCGAAGCCTTGCTTGGAGCCGTCATCGGTGCCGATGGCATGGTTGATCTCGTCCACGTAGAGCTGCGCGACGCG
The DNA here is from genome assembly GCA_902766805.1 of uncultured Coriobacteriaceae bacterium. Classification (GTDB taxonomy): domain Bacteria; phylum Actinomycetota; class Coriobacteriia; order Coriobacteriales; family Atopobiaceae; genus CACXFF01. The sequence goes on from CACXFF010000435.1 coordinate 1,028, forward strand.
GGCGACGTCGTCTGCCCACGACTCCCAGTAGATCTTGGTCCCGCAGCGCTCCACCATCTTCGCGTAGACGGCACGTGCCGTGTCGGTGTTGCCGTAGTCGAGGGCGAGCTCGGTCTGCTGCCCCGCCCTTCCGTTGTCACCGTCGCCAGCGGGCTTGCCCACCACGTTCTTGCCGCCAGATCCCGCCCCGCCCTCGTCCTTCTTCTTTCGGAACTGCAGGGTGTTGACGTAGGCGTCTATGCGGTCGTCGTGGGAGCGCAGCGCCTGGAGCACCTGCCACACGACGTCGAAGGTCTGGGAGTTGTCGAGCGCCTGCGCGGCGTCCATGCCCGCCGGGATGAAGACGGGCAGGATTATGTATCCCAGCTCCTTGCCCTTGAACGTGCGCATGACGCGCCCGACCGCTTGGATGACGTCAACCTTGCTCTTCTTCGCGGCGAAGAAGATGACGGCGTCGAGGCTCGGCACATCCACGCCCTCGGCAAGGCAGCGGGCGTTGGTGACGATGCGGCACTCGTGTGCGTCTGTGCCCGACGCCAGCCAGTGCAGCCTCTCCGCGCGCTCGTCCGAGTCCATCGAGCCGTCCACGTGGTCGAGCCTGCACCTGAGGCGCAGGTCCTCGCCGGACTGCTCGAGGTAGCGCTCCACGACCTCCTCGAAGTACTTGTCGATGCGCTTCGAGTCGGCGATGCGCGAGCAGAAGCCGACGGCCCGCCGCAGTGGCTCCACGCCCTCGGGCACCTCGAGGTCCCCGGGCTCTCCGTCGGCCTCCAGCTCGTCTGCGGTCACCTCGTCGATGAGGAAGAAGTCGGGTGTGGCGTCGTCGATTGCGCTCTTCTCCTCGTCGAGCTTCCCTTGGACGAGTGCGCCGTGCGTGACGAGGCCCTTGTACGTGCCGATGATCTTGGCGGCGTCCGGCATGGGGATCTGCTCGCCGTCGAACATGGCGTCCTGCATGTAGGCGGGGACCGCGTCCTCGGATATGGAGAGCACGACAACGCGGTAGTCGCACAGGAGCTCTCGCTCCACCGCGTCGGCG
>CACXFF010000436.1 GCA_902766805.1 uncultured Coriobacteriaceae bacterium
GCGCGCAGCTCCATGAGCACGGTCACGTCCTTGCCGTTCTCGGCGGCCGCGATGAGGCTCTCGCACAGGCGCGACTGCTTGGCCACGCGATAGAGGGTGATTTTGATCGAGATGCAGGCCTCGTCCCACGCGGCCTCGTGCAGCAGGTCGAGCAGGGGTTTCATGGACTCATAGGGATAGAAGAGCAGGATGTCGTGGTCCTCAACCTGCCCGCGCATGGGCACGCCCGGCTCGACCATCGGCGAGAGCTGCGGCTCGAAGGGGCTGTAGGACAGGCGCATGCGCAGTCCGGCGTCCACGTGCGACGGCAGGGAAAAGACGTAGGAGAGCTCGAGGGGTATGGTGCGGTGGAAGATGCGCTGACGCGTAAGGTGCAGCTCCTCGCGGATGAACTCCATGAGGTCGTCGGGCAGCGAGCCGGCCACCTCCATGCGCACCGGCTGCAGGCGCAGGCGCTTGCGCAGCACCTTCTTCATGTGCTGGCGGTAGTCTTCCTCCTCCTGCACGCCCTCGCCGTCGGGATCGACGTCGGCGTTGCGCGTCACGCGCACCACGGCGCTGGCCGTGGGCTGGTAGTCGCCGAACATGGCGGACAGCGATGCGCGGATGGCGTCCTCTACTAATATATAGCGCCAGACGCCGTCGGGAGACGGCAGCTCGATGGTGCGCGGCAGGGTGGGCGGCACTTCCACCACGCCCAGCACGCCCTGCTCGTCGGGGCCATCCAGCGAGCAGGTCACGTACTGCATGTTGTTGCGCAGGTTGGGGAAGGGGTGGCGCGGGTCCACGATCAGCGGGCTCGCGATAGGGGAGATGCGCGTGTCGTAGAACTTCGCGACGGCAGCGCGGTCGGAGTCGCTGAGCGAGTCGAAGGTAACGCGTTCCACGCCGGCGTCGCGCAGCTCTTGCTCGAGCGCCAGGTAGGTCTGGTCGCACTTGTCGAGCATGGCGGGCAGCATGTCGAGCACGGTGGCTATCTGCTCGGCAGGCGTCTGGTTGGAGCGATTGTCCACGGGCTGGTGCTTGAGCGTGGCCAGGTCGGACAGGCCTCCGATGCGCACCATGAACCACTCGTCCAGGTTGGATCCAAAGATGGAGCAGAACGAGAGGCGCTCGAGCAGGGGAACGCTCGGGTCGCACGCCTCGTCGAGGACGCGGTCGTCGAAGCGCAGCCATGAGACCTCGCGGTTCTGCGTGTAGGAAAAGTCGTAGGTGCGACCAGGGAGCACGCGGCTCGAGTCGGCTACCTTGTCGGCAAGGGTCTTCTTGCGGGTCTTCAGCTTGCCCTTGCCCTTGCGAACGGTTTCAAGTTGCTTGTCGGCAGCGATCAGCGCCTCGCGCTTGCTGCCAAGCTTGCCCTTCAGGCGGGGTCGCTTGTTCTTGGCCATGTCGCTCCTAACGCACGCGGCTTACTAAAGTTCCATGCTAACCGAAAGCCTGGAACCCCCATCAAATCAAATTCGTACACGCGCCCAAAACACCCGTCTGCGGCAGCCGCCGCCCATCTTGTCATCGCGTGTTGCGCCCTGGGGCGCGGCGAACCTATCCGTGCTCCTGTCGAACAATCTCTGTCTATGTGCATAAAGAGCTCATAAGCCGAAAGATTATTCAATTCTTTTGAAGCTAATATTCATTACAGGATTGTTGCGCAGCTCTGCTGTCGCTGGGGACATGCATGGATAACCCCTGAATATTCGCACATTTGAATAACATAAAAAGTGCAGGTAAAATGGCATATTTAGAACTTCGGCATCGTTTCTCCATGCCTTAACTACCGTTCAGGGGCCAAAGGATACCGCTCAGAGTCTTTCATTTGAGGTATTGGATACGAGGGAGCACAATGCTATTGTCATTACGGATTGGTTACGCGCCAGTCCGAAGCTATTAGGGTTTGCCCGCGACTGCGGGCATGAAGAGAGGGAGGAATCATGGAAGGACTGTACGTCCACTCCGAGATCGGGCCCCTGAAGAAGGTTATGCTTCACCGCCCGGGCGAAGAGCTCCTGAACCTCGCGCCGGATGACCTCGAGCGTCTTCTGTTCGACGACATCCCCTTCCTGGAGGTTGCCCAGGCCGAGCACGACCGTTTCGCCGAGATCCTGCGTGAGCAGGGCGTCGAGGTCCTGTACCTCGAGAAGCTCTGCGCCGAGGCGCTCGATGCCGAGCCCGGTGCTCGCGAGGAGTACACCGAGGAGTGGCTCCAGGAGTCTGGCCTGCGCGGTAAGAACATGATGGCCGCCGTGAAGGAGTACATGTACTCCATCCGCGACACCCAGGCCTTCGTCGAGAAGTCCATCGCCGGTCTGCGCAAGAACGAGATTTCCATGCCGCTGGCCTCCACCACGCTGCTCACCGACCTCGTTGGCCAGGACCAGGACTCCGAGACCGACCTGCTGATCGACCCGATGCCCAACACCTACTTCACCCGCGACCCGTTCGCGGTCGTCGGCAAGGGCGTCATGCTGCACCACATGTACTCCGTGACGCGCAACCGTGAGACGATGCTGGGCAAGTTCATCTTCAAGTATCACCCCGTCTACAAGCGTTCCCCGCTGTGGTACCGCCGCGACAGCTCCTTCCACGTGGAGGGTGGCGACGTCCTGAACCTCAACGACCACACGCTGGCCATCGGCATCTCCCAGCGTACCCAGGCTGCCGCTATCGACGAGC
>CACXFF010000437.1 GCA_902766805.1 uncultured Coriobacteriaceae bacterium
TGCAGGGCAAGCAACACGCGCAGCCCGGCGGAAGAGCTGTAGCGCAGCTCGGCACAGTCAAGCACCACCTTGGTCGTGGAGTCGGGTATCTCGGCGAGCTTGGCCGAGAAGCTGGGCGCGCTCAGCGCGTTGAGCATGCCTGTGGGGCACACCGTCGTCGTGTCACCGTCCTGTTCGATCGTTACGTCAAACATCGCAATCTCCTAAATCTTCTTGCCTGCGAACTGTGCCTCGTAGAGAGCCGCGTACTGACCGCCCCGGGCCAGCAGCTCCTCATGACTGCCCTGCTCCACGATGTTGCCGTGGTCCATCACCAGGATGATGTCGGCATCCCGGATGGTGGAGAGGCGGTGCGCGATCACGAAGCTCGTGCGTCCCTGGCGCAGCTTGTTGAGCGCCTGCTGGATGAGCAGCTCGGTGCGCGTGTCGACAGAACTGGTGGCCTCGTCCAAGATGAGGATGTTGGGCTTGGCCAAAAAGGCGCGGCAGATGGTGAGCAGCTGCTTCTCGCCGTCGGAGACGCCGGGCGTCTCGTTGCTCACCACGGTCTGGTAGCCGTCGGGCAGCGTGCGCACGAAGGGGTCCACGAACGTCTCGCGGCACGCGGCAAGGAACTCCTCGTCCGAGATCGTCGTACCCTCGGGAACGCCGTACTTGAGGTTCTCCTCTATCGTGCCCTGGTAGACCCACGTGTCCTGCAGCACCATGGCGATGTTGTTGCGCAGCGCCGCGCGCGTCAGCTCACGGATCTCCACGGAGTCATCGAAGACGATTTGGCCGTCCTGGATGTCGTAGAAGCGCTCGATGAGGTTGACGAGCGTGGTCTTGCCGGCACCGGTGCCGCCCACGATGGCCACCATCTGGCCGGGCTCCACCGTGAGGTTGAGGTGCTGGATGAGGGGCTTCTCGGGGACGTAGCTGAACGAGACGTCCCTGAACTCGATCTTGCCCTGCAGGTGGTAGGAGTCTATCGTGCCGGTCTCTTCCTCCTCGTCCTGCTCGAGCACGTTGCACACGCGCTCGAAGGACGCGAGGCCCGACTGCATCACCGACACCAGATTGGCCACGGCGGCGAAAGGCGTCTGGAACTGCCTGGAGTACTGGATGAACGCCTGCGCCTCGCCGATGGTCATAGTGCCCTGGATGATGCGCATCGCGCCGAACACGGCCACGACCACGAAATTGAGGTTGGTGAAGAAGCGTGAGAGAGGCTGGATGGTCCGCGCGTACGCCTCGGCTTTGAACGAGGCGTCGTACAGGTCTTTGTTCTGCTGGTCAAAGACCGTGCCGAACTCGTCTTCCAGGCCGTACGCCTTGATGAGGTTGTGCCCCTTGAAGCTCTCCTCCACGTTGCCGTTGAGCCCGCCCGTGTAGTCCCATTGGCGCTTGTACTGCGCGCGCGAGCGACTGGTGACCCCCTTCACCGCGAGCATCGAGATGGGAATGATGACGACGGTGGCCAGGGCGAGCTCCCAAGAGAGCGTGACCATCATGACGACGATGAAGATGAGCTGCAGCGGGTAAAACACGAGGTCGCTGCCGGCCTTGCTCAGCGCGTCGTTCACGTTGTCCACGTCGTTGGTGATGCGGCTCATGATGTCGCCGTTGCTGGTGGTGTCGTAGTAGTTGAGCTTGAGCTTCCAGAGCTTGTGCTCGACCTGGGTGCGGAGCTTTTTGGCGACGTTGGACGCGAGCCGCGCCGAAATCCTGTTGGCGCTCCACTGCGTGAGGAACTGCGTCACGTACACCACGGCCGCGACGCCGATCCACGTGAAGAACGCGCCCCAGTCGATGGCGCGGTCCGCGATGCCGCGCGCCAGGACGTCGGTGCATATGCCCAGCACGCGCGGCGCGACGCCCATCATCACGCCCGAGATGACCAGCAGCACGACCATGAGGACGCCACGCTTCTTGTCTTCGAAGAACATGCCGAGCACACGGCCGAAGAGGTTCTTCTTCTGGCCGATGCTTGTGCCGGCCGCAGGGGCCTTCGTATCTGTGCCTGGCATCCTCAACCCCTTTCCTTGGCCTGCTCCTGCGAGGCAACGATCTGCTGGTAGACCTCGCAGCTTGAAAGGAGTTCCTCGTGCGTGCCGATGCCCGCGACGTGTCCCTCGTCCATGACAACGATCTGCTCGGCGTCCTTGATGGAGCCGATGCGCTGGCCCACGACCAGGCAGATGGCGTCTTTGGTGGTCTTGGCCAGCTCCGCGCGCAGCCTTTGGTCGGTGGCATAGTCAAGCGCGGAGAACGAGTCGTCGAACAGGTAGATGCGCGGACGACGCACGATGGCGCGGGCGATGCACAGGCGCTGGCGCTGACCGCCGGAGTAGTTGGAGCCGCCCTCGGCGACCTTCATCTCGAGCTGCCCCTCGCTTGCCTGGATGAAGTCCTCGGCCTGAGCGATGCGCAGGGCTTCCCACAACTCTTCGTCGCTGGCATCCTTCCTCGCGTAGCGCAGGTTCTGCTCGAGCGTGCCGGAGAACAGGAAGGACTTCTGTGGGACGATGCCCACCTGGCTCAGGTACGAGGACAGCGTGATGTCGCGCACGTCGGTGTCGCCCCAGCGTATGGAGCCTCCGGTCACGTTGGCCGTGCGGCTGATGAGGTTGACGATCGTGGACTTGCCGCTTCCCGTGGAGCCGATGCTGGCGCAGGTCTGGCCCGGCCGTGCCGTGAAGCTCACGTCTTCGAGCACCAGGCGCACGTTGGGATCATCGGGCGCATAGCTGAAGCTCACGTGGTCGAACACGAGCGGCGTCCCGACAGACGGCACGACGTCCGTCGCACGGTCACTGTCGGCCACGCTGTTCGTCGTGTCGAAGATTTCCTGGAGACGGTCGGCCGACACGTTGGCGCGCGGGAGCTGGATGAAGACCAAAGACGCGATGAGCGTGGCGGAGAGGATGAACGAAGTGTAGGTCACGAACGCGTTGATGACGCCGATCTGCACTTGGCCGTTGGCCCCCATGGAGCCGCCCAGCCACATGAGCGCGATCTTTGAGAAGCTCACGATGAGGGTGAAGAGCGGCACGAGCAACGCCGTCGCGTAGCCGATGGACAGGTTGATGGAGAAGAGGTCGCCGTTGACGCCCTCGAGCTTGTCCTTCTCAAAGCCCTGCCTGTTGAAGGCGCGCACCACACGCATGCCGGAGATCTGGTCGCGCAGGACACCGTTGAGCCTATCGATGCTCAGCTGCTGCTTGCGATAGAACGGCACGATGTAGCGCACGAACAGCACCGCGATCACGATGAGCAGCGGGCAGGTGACGAAGATGACGCTCGAGAGCTGCAGGTTCTGCGTGAGCGCGAGGGCGATGCCGCCGATGAACATGATGGGGGCGTTGACGGCGGTGGTGAA
>CACXFF010000438.1 GCA_902766805.1 uncultured Coriobacteriaceae bacterium
CGCATAGGGCAGCTCGTAGACCGCGTCGAACTCCTCGGTCGTGAGCGGCACGTCGGGTGGGTTCTGCACCACGTACACGCCGTGGGGGTACTCCTCGACCAGCGGGTGGGAGAGGTAGGGGTTGAGGTTCTTGCACTGGGTCCCGAAGCTCTCGGCATAGGCGCGCTTGTTGGTCTGGACCTTCTCGAAGGGCGGCAGGATGACCGGATCGGGCACATGCTCGTAGCTGCGGCAACGGAAGACCGTGCCGGGAATGTAGCTGATGTCGGCCACGTCTATCCCGGCGTCGAGCGCATCGGCGATGGCCACGATGGAGCGTTCGCCCATGCCGTAGCTCACGAGGTCGGCGCCCGAGTCCATGAGGATGGAGCGACGCACCTTGTCCGACCAGTAGTCATAGTGGGCCAGGCGGCGCAGCGACGCCTCTATGCCCCCCAAGATGACGGGGGTGCGCTTGTAGCTGCGGCGGATGAGGTTGCCGTAGACCACACGGGCGTGGTCGGGGCGCAGGCCCATCTCGCCGCCGGGGGAGTAGTAGTCCTTGTGGCGACGGTGCTTGGTCACCGTGTAGTGGTTGACCATGGAGTCCATGTTGCCGCTCGACACGAGGAAGCCCAGACGCGGCTCGCCGAGGACGGTCACGCTGGCGGGGTCGCGCCAGTCGGGTTGGGCGATGATGCCCACCTTGTAGCCGTTGGCCTCCAAGATGCGGCTGATGATCGCGTGGCCAAAGGAGGGGTGGTCCACGTACGCGTCGCCGCACACGTAGACAAAGTCGCATTGCTCCCAGCCGCGGGCGTCCATTTCGGCACGCGTGGTGGGGAGGAAGTCCGCGGCGCTGACCTGCATCTGGCGGGTGAGTTTGGGGTGTCGTTGCGTACTCATGTGCCCATCATAGCCGATGCGCCGAGGCATGGCGCCAACGACCACTGCGAGCGTTGGCGGTCACGAGCCCGATCGCTGCGAGCTCGCCGTTCGACGTCTGACCGTCCGTCGCAAAACGAACGAATTCGTGCCATGACGTCTGCGCCTGCTGCTACACTTGCCCACAGGGAAGCACGTCGCCGATGCGCGGCACGATGGGCGAGAAAGGATGCACCATGGGATTCTTTGACAAGCTGTTCGGCAAGAAGGAGGCCCCTGCGGCCCCTCGTCCGGATTCGATCGCGACTGAGTATGTCGACAACGTGGTCGTCGCTCCTTCTACGGGCCAGCTCGTCGCGATGCCCGACATTCCCGACCCCGTGTTCTCTGGCGGCGCGATGGGCAAGGCCGTGGGCATCAAGCCCTCCAAGGGCATCGTGTACGCGCCCGTGAGCGGCGTGATCACCGCCACCATGCCGGGCTCCCTGCATGCCGTCGGCCTGAACAGCGACAGCGGCGTGGAAGTGCTCATCCATGTGGGCGTGGACACCGTGGAGATGAAGGGCGACGGGTTCGCGGGCTTCGTGGAGAAGGGCGAGCACGTGACTGCGGGTCAGCCGCTCATCTCCTTTGACTTGGCCAAGATTGCTGCCGCCGGCCACAGCGACTGCGTGATCACCGTGGTGCTCAACGGCGATGACTATGCCAGCGTCGATCCGGTGGATGCCGGCAGCATCGAGGCTGGCCAGCCCATCATCAAGCTCGCGGACTAGGGTGCGCAGCAGGAACGGCAGCCGAGCGAGGCCTCTTGTCCGCGCGGGTGGGCTGCGTGCGCTGTGACGGCGAATGGGGGCCACGGCCCTGCGCTCGTCCAGCACGAGGCCACATCTGCGCATCTGCCTTCGGGCGCAAAGCGAGGCGCTCCCACGCAGGGGGCGCCTTTTGTCTGACGCATGGCCAGAACCGCACAGATACGTCTGACGCATGCGCTACTATCGTGCAGACGAAGGAGGTCCCATGCGCACGTTTGCCTACACGCTCACCCATCCGCTCGGTCTGCACGCGCGCCCCTGCTTCGCGCTCAGCGGCGAGGCGGACGATTGGAACTGCGAGACCGTCGTCAGCTGCAAGGGCCAGCGGGCCAACGCCCGCGAGCGGTTGGAGCTCATGGGCCTCAACCTCTCCTGCGGCGACGAGCTCACGGTGAGCTTCGAGGGACCCGACGAGGACGCCGCGCACGATGCCTTCTTTGAGCTGTTGCGTGCGCTTGACCTGGACAGGGACGAATAGATGGACGGGTATCTCACGCTGCGCGCCGGCGCGCAGGCCATAGGGGAGTTCGTTGACCGCAAGAGCCGCTTCATTGCCTGCCTCGTGCACGTCGACTCCGAGCGTGCGGCCGACGCCCACATCGCGGCGGTGCGTGCCCAACACCACGACGCGCGCCACAACGTGCCTGCCTGGACGCTCGCCGATGGCCGCGAACGCTGCTCTGACGACGGCGAGCCCCAACGCACGGCGGGCATGCCCTGCCTGGAGGTGTTGCGCGGCGCCGGGCTCACCGACGTTTGCGTCGTGGTGACGCGCTACTTCGGCGGCACGCTGTTGGGGCCGGGCGGCCTGGTGCGCGCCTACACCGCGGCCACCCAAGAGGCGGTCGACGCGGCGCGCGCCGCAGGTGACATCGTGCAGATGACGCTCGTGACGCGCGTGGTGGCGCAGATTCCCTACGCCGCCTACGACCGCGTGACGCGCATGGTCGCCGACGCCGGCGGCAAGGTCACCGACCAGCTCTTCGCCGAGGACGTGCAGCTCACGCTCGCCTTCGTCGCGGGGACCGAGCAGCCCTTCCTCGACGCTCTACGCGAATACGCCAACGGAGAGCAGCTCGCACGTGCGAGCGAGCCTGCCTTCGCGGAGTTTTAAGCTTCCCGCGCCTGTGCCGTGCGGTGCTGCTATGCTGGGCCTATCCGCGCACTTTATCCGAGGCGTCTGCGGATAAAAGTTTGCCCTCAATCGCGGCCGGCGCCCGGCACGCGCACAGGCAGAGAAGGGAAGTGGGCACGCATGATGGCCGTACACGCGAAGCTGCAGGTGGGCGCAAGTCCTGCGTACCCGTTGCCGGCGTACGCGCGGCGGGTGATGGGCGCCTTGGAAGCCCATGGCTACGAGGCCTGGGCGGTGGGTGGCTGGGTGCGCGACGCGCTGATCGACGCGCCCAGTCACGACGTGGACGTGTGCACCGACGCGCTGTGGCCCGAGACCCGCGCGTGCTGCCAAGCCGCTGGTCTCACGGTGCATGAGACGGGCACCCATCACGGTACCGTGACGGTGGTGAGCGAGGGTCAGCCCGTCGAGGTCACCACCTATCGCGTGGAGCGCGGTTACAGTGATCACCGCCATCCCGACGAGGTCGTGTTCGTGCGTGACCTGGTCGACGACCTAGGCCGTCGCGACTTCACCGTGAACGCCATGGCCTACCATCCTGAGCGCGGCGTCTTCGACCCGTACGGCGGACGCGAGGACCTGGCTCGTGGCGTGATCCGTGCCGTGGGCGACCCGTCGGCGCGCTTTGCCGAGGATGCGCTGCGCGTGCTGCGGGCGGTGCGTTTCGCCGCACGCCTGGGCTTCGAGGTGGAGCGGGTGACGGCGCAAGCGCTCGAGCAGGCGGCTCCCGGCTTGGCTGACATCTCCTACGAGCGCATCGGCGCCGAGCTGGACGGCATCTTGGCCACGGGGCGCATGGGTTGGGCACTGCTCGCGCATCCGGACGTGCTCTGCGCCGCCATTCCCGAGCGCGCGCCTGCGCGGGGCTTTTGCCAGCGCTCGATCTACCACGCCTACGACGTCTACGAGCACATCGCGCGCGTGACCTGGGCGTTGGAAGCCTATTGCGGAGGCTACGCGCGCCCGGCGCTGCGTTGGGCGGCCCTGCTGCATGACGTGGCCAAGCCGCATACGCTGACCGTCGACGACGAGGGCCGCGGGCACTTCTACGGACACCCCGAGGAGGGCGCGCGCATGGCGGGCACGATCATGCGGCGCTTGGCCCAACCCAGCGACGACATCCGGACCGCCGCCGCGCTCATCCGCATGCACGACCACGTGATGGAGCCGACTGTGCGCAACGTGCGCCGTACCCTGGCCCGCTGCGAGGCAGCCGTGCCGGGCGACGGGGCTCGCCTGTTCTTCGACCTGCTGCAGCTGCGCAAGGCCGACGCCACGGCCAAGCAGCCACGCTACGCGCGTTTCGCCGTCTGGCTGGATCAGGTGGAGGAGCTGTTGCGCGCCGAGCTGCGCGATCGGCCCTGCTACCGCCTGCGCGACTTGACCGTGGGTGGCGGCGACCTCATCGACGCCTGTGGCATGGAACCAGGCCCGGCCATCGGTCAGACGCTCAAGTGGCTGCTCGACCAGGTGATGCGGGGCGCCCTGCCCAACGACCGCGACACCCTCATTGCCGCCGTCCGCGCCCGCTAGGGCATTTTACGCCGAAAGTCGGCGTTGGCCGATGCGGGGCTTTTGCAACACGAGACGGCGCCGCCCCACGGCATAATGGCACGCATACGGCCACAACGCTCGGGGAAGGGAGCCACGTGAACCTCAAGAACCTCAATGTCAAATACGCGCTCGTCAACATCGGCTTCATGCTGATGGTGTCGGGCTCTCTGGGCTTTGCGTACAACTACCTCAGCCAGAGCGGCTTCGATGCGGGCACCATCGGCACGGTCATGTCCGTCGTGAGTCTGGGCGGCGTCTTCCTCGGGCCGGCGGCGGGCAGTCTGGTGGACCGCTCGGAAAAGATCACCCAGAAGATGTTCATCATTGGCTCCATCATGCTGTGCGCGACCCTATGCGCCCTGCTCCTGCTGATCCCCTCGGGATCGTTCCTCATCCTGCCCGTGATCGCCATCGCCTTCATGGCCTCCATGGTGGGCATGCCGCTGCTCAACGGCATGGCCTTCATCTACGAGAAGGCAGGCGGCGTCATCAACTACGGCCTGTGCCGCGGCATGGGTTCGGCCGCCTACGCGGTGGGCTCCAACATCGTCGGCCGCCTTTGGGGCATGTTGGGCCGCAACACCTTGCCCATCTGGGTCATCGTCGGCGCAGCGCTCACCATCACGGCGACCATGCTCATGCCCGACGCGCCCAAAGCCCTGGCTGCCGAAGGCGCGCAGGACGAGGCCGCCCCGCAGGGCGAGCCCCTCACCATGAGGCAGTTCTTCGCCAAGTACCGCCAGCTGCTGCTGGTCGTTGCCTCGCTGGTGCTGCTGTACTTCTGCCACAACGTGTTCGGCACCTACCTGGGCGCCGTGCTCGCCGAGTTCGTTCCGGCCGATCAGGTGGAGGTCGTCAA
>CACXFF010000439.1 GCA_902766805.1 uncultured Coriobacteriaceae bacterium
GTCGCGATCTCCGACTCGCCGCCGTCGTAGACGTAGGCGGTATCGAAATAGGTGAGGCCACCGCCCATGAACACGTCCACCATGTCGCAGATCTGGGGGATGTCCATGGAGCCGTCCTCGAGCTTGGGCAGGCGCATCATGCCAAAGCCCAGCTTGGGCGTGTCATGGCCCAGGTAGTCCTTTTGGTATGCCATCTTCTCTCACTTCCCTCGGGCGTGGGCCTTCTGGCTACAAAAGCCCCTTATCCGATAGGATACGACAGCCGTCAGGCGCCTGTCCCGCAGCCCATGCGTCACTTTTGGCGGAACAGTCGCGCAACGACACGTCCGCGCCGCGCGCACGGCGTCAGCCTATTGCAGGAAGAAGCCCGTGGGGTTGATGAGCTTGGACTCTTGCAGGCTGGACGCGAGCAGCAGGACCGCCACCATGTCACGCGCGCGGTCCTCGGCGATCACCTTGATGCGCATCGTGCAGTACTTGCCGCTCTCGAAATACGTGGTCCACTCCCAGTCCCGTGACGCGAGGGCCTGCTCCAGCGCCTCGTTGATGCGCATGTACTCCACGCGCGTAGGGTCGTTCATGCGCGCAGCCGACTCCTCGAGCGTCTTGGCCCCGATCTGCGCGAGGAAGTCGTGGTAGACGTCGGTGGCGTTGAGGTAGGTCCAGGTGCCCTTGCGGCGCATGGCCGTCGCCACGGGATAGTCCGAGGCGATGAACTCGCCGTTCGGGCCTTTGGTGGGCGTGGGGCGCATGAGGTTCACGTGCGCGACGAGGCTGTAGAAGCTGCGCCCGCCGGCGGTCTCGATGGGCGGGTAGGAGCCCGCGTCCAGGCGCTCGAGCATGGAGTCCATGCTCTCGGGGTGGCCCAGGAGGTAGCCCTGCGCACGACCACAGCCCAAGGCGCGCAAGAACTCGTACTGCTCCTTGCCCTCCACGCCCTCGACCAGGGTCTTGAAGCCCAGCTCCTTGAGCAGGTTGATGACGCTGGCCACCAGCACGCGCGTCTCGGGCACGGCATCGAAATCCTTGAGGAACTCCATGTCGATCTTCACGAGGTCGAACTTGTACTCCTTGAGCAGGTTGAGGCTCGAGTAACCGCTGCCGAAGTCGTCCATCCACACCTCGAAGCCGTCGTTGCGGAAGCGGTCGATCTCCCCCTTGAGGAACTCCGAGTTGCCCGTGAGCGCGCTCTCCGTGATCTCGATGGACAGCGCCTTGTGGGGGATGCCCTGTTGGGCGAGAATCTCCTCGATCTCCGAGACGATATCGCACAGCTCGAAGTCCAGGCGCGAGAGGTTGACCGAGATGGGGGGTATCTCCGTGAGCCCCTCGTGGGCCTGCAGACGCTTGATGTCGCGGCAGGCCTGGCGCACGATATTGAGGTCGAGCATGTGAATGAGACGCGCGTCTTCCAGCACGGGGATGAACTCGTTGGGGTAGATGATGCCGCGCTCGGGGTCCTCCCAGCGCGAGAGCGCCTCCTCATCGCACACGCGTCCCGACGCCACGTGGACGATGGGCTGGTAGTACGCCTTGATGTGGCCGTTGGCGAGCGCGTCGTCGAAATTGTCCAACACGAACTGGCGCGTCGCGATCTGTTGGCGCAGCTCCTCGTCGTACTCGCGGTAGTAGCGATCGCGACGCCCCTTGATGGCGTCGTTGGCCTGCTTCGCGCGGTCCGCGATGATGTTGATGTCCTCGTCCGCCCGCTCCGGCAGATAGTAGCCCGCCTTGAGCCAGATGGACGAGTCCTTGATGCGCGAGCGGAAGAGGGAACGCACGCGCTTCACGCCCGGGATCACCGTGGAGTAAGGGGTCACCAGCTCGAAATGGTCGGCGCTCGAGCGCGTGAGCGGCTGACCGGGGAAGCAGGCCTGAATGGCGGACCCGATGAACTCGAGCAGCTCGTCGCCCGCGCTGTGGCCAAACTTCTCGTTGAAGCCCTTGAAATTCTCCAGGTTGAAGTGCACAAAGCACCACGGGTCCTCGGAGGAGAACTCGTGCGCCACGAGCATGCGCGCCATCGCACGGAACGCCTGTGCTCTGAGCAGCTTCTGGTCTGGGCTCTTGCCGTCTGGTGTCGTGAAGAGCATGAGGGGCACCTCGGTTGCCTAGGACGCGGGTAGTGCATCAAGCATAGCAACAAAGTGCAGAGGGCGGCGCGACGCGTAGGCGAAGCGTCACGAGCGTCCTGTCGCAGGATGGCGTCGGCGGCAGTGCATACGCCCGCGCAGGCGCTTGGGACTATTGCACAATCGCGCGCAAACGCCCCGCGAGCCGCTTTGAATTGCTGTCCATTGTCGCGCTCCAGTCCGCGCGAGCAAAATCCTGTACGAGGGCGGTTTTCCGTCACCATCATCGAAGCCGGGGCAAGTCCCTGGGCAGTTAGGGGAGTCTCATGAGCGAGGATCGTCAGGAAGTCTTCGACGCGCTGTGCACGCGCGCCAGCCAGCTGTTCGGCAAGGACCCCTCGGAGTTCACCGAGGACACGGCCTTCGCTGACCTGGGCATCAAGAGCGTTCAGGTTTCCCAGATCACCACCTACCTCGAGGACGAGCTGGACATCGAGGTGCCCTACATGAAGTTCCGCCGCTGCGCCACCTTTGGCGAGGCAGTCGACTTCGTGGTCGACCTGCTCGACGAGTAATCACCCGTCGGCATCGACCTTCAGCACACCGAAAGGACGTGAGCACATGCTCGAACCCCGCATTCCCGAGCACTGGGTCCCCGTGACCGACAAGAAGCTCTCCGACCTCGTCCAGATGACCGGCGAGGTCGCCTCCTTCAACGAAGATGAGATTCCCATCTACTGGGATCCCGACACCGAGGGCTACATCTTCCTGCACAAGGAGA
>CACXFF010000440.1 GCA_902766805.1 uncultured Coriobacteriaceae bacterium
GAGCTGGTAGACGCCACGTATTGGGATACGCAGTACGTGGGCAACAGCGTCGTGTTCCTCATGCACGATGGCGCGGGCAAGGCCACGACGGTCGAGGCGCTCCCAAGGATTATCGAATACTTCCAAGGCTTGGGATATGCGTTCGCCCCGCTGGACCGCCAGACCGTCCCGCCCCATCACGGCATCGGGAATTAGCCCGTTGGCACAGCCCTGTCGCGCGAGTCCGCCACTTTCACGTAGGAGTTGAAGGTGGCGGACTTGTCTGTAAGGACCCTGCCAACGAGCAGGACGAGCGTCCGCTCGCTCATGCCGGCGGGAGCGCTGCCACATGGGGCCTTACGAATGGTGCCCTGCGCGGATTGTGCGTGGGACTGAGCGGGAAAGGCCAGTTGTCCGTCGGCCTGACCCGCCCGAAAGCCATGCCGACAGCATTCATGAGGCATCATGTGGCAGCGCGTGCCCCGCGAGGGCTCACGGCCGGTACCGACCAAGTGCCGAGCGCAGCTCGGACCTGTGGGCCAAGACCCGTTGGCGCTATAGTGGGGGTACGACACACGCACCGGGTAGGGAGGCTGGCATGAAGAAGCGCGACTACAGCAGGCGCAAGGCCCTGGGGCTCGTGACGGGGGCGTTGGCCTCGGTATTCATGCCCGGCTGCAACCGGCCCGAGGGCGTCTACGGCCCGCCTTCGATGTTCGACCCGCATGCCAACGAGCCCGAAGACGTCTACGGTCCGCCGCCCGATGACGACCCGACCGTCTACGACCCCCAGACCAACATCGTGGAGACCGTGTACGGACCACCGACCAACCTCACGCCCTTCACGCCTGGCGATAACGTCGCGCAGCCCGTCTACGGTCCGCCCGAATGGTTCACCGGCGGCACCGTGACGGCTGCGTCCGCCGGCGCGTGGGTGAGCTTGGGCGCCGAGGGTTGGGGAGCGCAGGCCGACGCCGATCCCGACGCCACCATCGTCCCGGTCGCGGGCCCGAGCGCTGGCACCGACGCGAACGCGAGCACTACGGCACCCACCTTCTCCGCCGATGCCGATCCCGACGCCACCGTCGTCCCAGCTACGAGCGCTGCTCCCGCCGCAGGTGCCGAAGACGGCCCCGACCACCTCGCATGATGCGCCCAGCGACCCCCAATCTCGTCACCCAGATCCGCGCCCAGCACCTGGACCAGCTCGCTGCGCACGTGCGCACGCTTTACCAGCAGCCGCGCCTGCGCCACCTGTTCCTGGAGCTCACCCTGCGCTGCAACGAACGCTGCTTCCACTGCGGTAGCAGCTGCACGGCGGCACCGGCGCAAGGCGAGCTCACGCTGCCCGAATGGCGGCGCGTGCTGGACGAGGTGCGCGCGGATTTCGCCGACGACCTGCCCATGCTGTGCGTCACGGGCGGCGAGCCGCTGCTCTACGAGGACTTCTTCCCGCTCATGGAATACGCGCGCGACCTGGGCTTCCGTTGGGGCATGACCTCGAACGCCACCCTCATCACGCCCGAGGTCGCCACGCGCCTGGCCCAGGCCGGCATGGGCACGATCTCGGTCTCCATCGACGGCCTGCCCGCCACGCACGACCGGCTGCGCGCCACGCCGGGCGGCTACGAGCGTGCGATGGCTGGTATCCAATGTCTCATCGACACCCACAGCTTCCGTGCGGTGCAGGTGACCACGGTCGTCAACCACGAGACGATGGACGAGCTGGACGAACTGTTCTGCATAATGGACGGCATCGACATCGACTCGTGGCGCGTTATCGGGCTCGAGCCCATCGGGCGCGCACGGCTCTTCCCCCAGCGGCTGCTCACCCCCGATGACCAGCGTAAACTCTTCGCGTTCGTGCGGGACAAGCGCGACCAGGGCTACCCGCTCACCTCGGGGTGCAGCCACTACCTGGGCTTGGAATGGGAGACCGAGGTGCGCGACTGGTATTGGATGTGCAACGCGGGCATCTGCACGGCGTCGGTCATGAGCAACGGCGACATCGGCGCCTGCTTGGGCATCGCGCGCCGGCCCGAGACCATCCAGGGCAATGTGCGCAGCATGCGCCTCTCGCAGGTCTGGCGCGACGGCTTCGGTCTGTTCCGGCGCGACCTGTCCGACGGTTGCGCCGCGTGCCGCGCCTGCGACCACGTGGACTGGTGCCGCGGCGGCGCCCACCACAGTTGGGACTACGACGCCAGCCGCCCCCTCATCTGCCTCAAGGACGTGCTCTTCTAGCCTTCCGCTCCTTGGTACCAAAAAGACCACGTCTTTTTGGTACCAACCCGCCGACCGCAACCCGCCGACCGCAACCCGCCGGCCGCAACCCGCCGCCCGCAACCCGCCGCCCGCAACCCGCCGCCCGCAACCCGCCGCCCGCAACC
>CACXFF010000441.1 GCA_902766805.1 uncultured Coriobacteriaceae bacterium
GGCCATCGAGACGCGCACAGAGCTCCGCGTAGCTGGGCATCTCGGCCACCATGCGCCGGCAGCCGTTCGCCAGGGCGCGCTCGCAGAGGGGATAGAAGATGCTGGGGTCCGAGACGGTGCCGGCGAACTGCTCCTCCACCTTGCCGTCGAAGCTCCTGTTGGTCGTGCAGTACGCGCTGGGCCGTGGGTCCGCCGCGCTCAGGATGGCGTGCAGCATCCGCGACGTCGTCGTCTTGCCCTTCGTCCCGATGACGAGGACCTTCTCGAGCCTGTCCGCGCTGTTGTCGTAGAAGGCCCTGCTGATGGCGGTTGCCGCCTTGAAGACCGAAGGGGTGTACAGGCAGGGGAGTGTCGTCGGGATCCGCTGGTCGCTTACGTAGGCTAGGGCGCCGTTGGCTTGGGCCTGTGGAACGGATGGCGCCGCGGCTCGGTACCTGCGGTGGATGTAGAGGCCGTTCTCTCGTACCAGCTCCGCGTATTCGCTGATGTGCTCGAAGCGCAGCGCGGCAAACGCCGCGTCACACTCATACGCGAGACCCCCTGCCTCCAACAGCTCGCAGATCTCGCTGCCACGGAGCACGTGCGTCGTGGTCATGCGCTGTCCCCCTCTTCTCCTCGTATCAGGTCTCGGAACGCCCCGGCGACGTGCCGCAGGTACGCCACGAGCAGGTCGCCCCGGAAGGGTTCCCGGTCGGTGTTTTTTGGCGGAAGCTCGAACAGGTCGCCCAAGTCCCTGTCGAAGCTCTCCGGGTCGAACTTTTTGAATCCCGCGCCCGAGGAGAAGGTCATCTCTCCCACGAGCCAGCGGTCCTCGCAGTCGTAGAAGTCCACGCGCATGAACGGAAAGCCCTGCGACAGCAGCTCTGCGGCTTGGCGCATCTCGTCGAAGTGGGTTGGCTTGGGCAGGTCGCACCTGCGCGAGTCTCCGTAGCGCACGTCGAGGGGCTGCCAGTCCATGTCGTAGAAGCTGATGGCCGACGTGATGGCCTTGCCGTCCTGGAAGTGCTCGCTCGCGGAATAGACATAGCGCGGGACGCCGCCAAAGCAGAAGAACTTGTAGTCGACGGGAGGCGTCTGCTCGGAGCCAACATAGGCCTCCGCCATGACCAGCGGCTTCTCTATGTGGAAGTAGCCACGGGCGCTCTGCGGGATGATGGTGTTCATCGGGTCGAGCCAGGGCTTGAGCTCGCGCCTCAGGCGTGCGGGATCGAGCTGCGCGTGGTCGAACACGAAAAGCACGCAGTCACCGTAGGCGCAACAGTTCGACTTGAGCACGTAGGGGATGGGAATGCCGGCAAAGTCGATGGCGTTCACGTCGTCCCACGCGCCATAGAGCTGCGCCGTATGGCCCTTACCTAGGCGCTCGGCGACGTAAGCCTTGAAGGCGACCTTGTCGGCGATTCTCACGGCGTCGGGGTGGTGGTAGTACAGCTTGCACCACTGGATCTTTTCGTTGAAGGTCCGCGGGTCGCCGAAGTCCATGCGGTAGCCCATCTTGCGCTGGAAGCTCCTGCCCAAGAGCAGCTCGCGGAGCCAGTAGGGGAGGAACAGGCGCGGAACCCAGAGCGCGCGACGGAACGTGGCGAGCGAGCTCCTCGGGTCCCTCTTTGGGCGCTGCTGCTCACGCATGGTTGTGCATCTCCTCGTCGGCAGGGATTCGGGCTCGGGCGGGACTCACGCTCATAACCTTAGCGCTTTAGCTTCTTTTGTCTTCCTGCCGCGGGGTGAGCGTAGGCACAGGGCGCCGGAGGCTCACGACTCGAGCGTCTCCACGCGCAGCCAGCGCTCCGGATAGCAGGTCTCCACGGCGGCCTGGACCATGGCTGACAAGTCGTCGTCTGGCCCGAAGAGGGACACGTAGCCCTCCAGGCCCTTGGCCTTCTCGCGCAGCATGCCCCGCCTGTCGAGGACGAACATGTGGCACTTGCGCTTCCCGTTCTTGGCGTCTTGGATCATGTTCGCGCCAGAGGAGTTGCCGTCGAGGGCGATCAGTACCGACGGCCTGCGCTTGAAGATCTCATAGGCGAAGCTCTTGTAGATGCCCATGGGGCTCGGCTCGATGGAGACCCGTATGCCCACCCCGGCGCGCAAGAGCGCCTTGGCCTCCTCGGAGCCGACCCGCGACGGCACGAAGGCGTAGAGGTCGAACCTCCCTTGGTTCTGCTGGGCCAGATACTGCTCGTAGCCTGAGAGGCTGTGGCCGATGACCAGGAACATCTTGCGGGGATCTCCCTTGGCGAGGATCTCGTCGAGCTGGGAGCAGACGTCGCGTCGCCGTCTGGTCACGTGGCGGTCGTTGTTGAAGGACCCGCCCACGAGGATCACCGGCACCCGGTCGCAGGGTAGTTCCTCGATCCGATCGGCGAAGACCACGGCGCTATCCTGGCTGTCTGGGAGTTCCAGCAGGGCCTCTATCGGGGGCTGCTGCGCCTCCATCCGCGCGGTGTAGAACGCCTCGACGTCCTGCGCGCCCGCCTCCTGGGCAAAGGCCCGTAGCTTGTCCTCGAACGCGGCAAGGCCGCGGCGGCGGACCGCGTCCTCCGCGCAGCGCATGGCGACGAGCTCCTCCTGCGAGAGCTTGAGCGTCTTCTCGAGCGCGAGCTGCTCGTCGATCGAATCCGTCCCATACACGGCA
>CACXFF010000442.1 GCA_902766805.1 uncultured Coriobacteriaceae bacterium
GATGGTCGCCGCCCTGGCGCCGACGTACCATCCGGAGCTGGGAGGGAAGGAGTGAGCGGTATGAAGCTGAACCCGACGACCGCCGCGAAGCTCGCGGGCCTCGAGCCGCTGCGGGAGCGCCTGTGGCTCTCCAGCCCCACGATGCATGGCGAGGAGCAGCGCTGGGTGGACGAGGCCATCCGCACCAACTGGGTCTCCACCGTCGGCGAGAACATCGACGAGGTGGAGCGGCTGGCGGCCGAGCGCGTGGGGGCCAAGCACGCCGTGGGCCTGTCCTGCGGCACGGCTGCCCTGCACCTGGCTACGCGTCTCGCGGCCGAGCGGCTCTACGGACAGGCGCGCCCGCACGAGGGGACGCTCGCGGGGCGCAGGGCCTTCTGCTCTGACGTGACCTTCGACGCGTCGGTAAACCCGGTGGCCTACGAGGGCGGGGAGGCTGTCTTCGTCGACACCGAGCGCGACAGCTGGAACATGGACCCGGCGGCGCTGGAGCGCGCCTTCGCCCTGTACCCCGACGTGCGCCTGGTGGTGGTCGCGCACCTGTACGGCACGCCGGCCAAGATGGACAAGATCCGCGCCATCTGCGACGCGCACGACGCGCTCCTCGTGGAGGACGCAGCCGAGTCGCTCGGCGCGCGCTGCAGGCTGGGCGAGGCTTGGGTGGAGACTGGCGCCATCGGCGACTACAACGCTGTGAGCTTCAACGGCAACAAGGTCATCACCGGCTCGGCCGGGGGCCTGTTGCTCACCGACAGCAAGGCCGACGCCGACAGGGCGCGCAAGTGGTCCACGCAGGCGCGCGAGGCGGCGCCGTGGTACCAGCACGAGGAGCTCGGCTACAACTACCGCATGAGCAACGTCGTGGCGGGCGTGGTGCGCGGGCAGCTGCCGCACCTGGACGAGCACGTCGCCCAGAAGCGCGCGATCTACGAGCGCTACCGCGACGCGTTCGCGGGCCTGCCCGTGAGCATGAACCCGTACGACCCGGAGGCCTGCGAGCCCAACTTCTGGCTGTCCTGCCTGCTCATAGACGAGGAGGCCATGGCGCCCATGGTGCGCGGAGAGCGCGACTACCTGTACACGTGCGAGCCCGGCAAGAGCTCACCGCAGGAGATCCTCGACGCGCTGGCCTCGCTCAACTGCGAGGGGCGGCCTGTCTGGAAGCCGATGCACCTGCAGCCCGTCTACCGTGCCAACGCCTTCGTCACCCGCGAGGGCAGCGGCAGGGGCACCACCAACGCCTACATCGCCGGCGGCGGGCAGGACGTGGGCGCCGACCTCTTCCGCCGCGGCCTGTGCCTGCCGAGCGACAACAAGATGACGCACGCGCAGCAAGACCTGGTGGTCGAGTGCGTGCGCCGGTGCTTTGGGGAGGCGTGAGCGGCGTGCCAGGATTCGTGAACGAGCACAGGCCCTACGGACCCTACGAGCGCTGGGTCAAGCGGCCGCTGGATGCCGTGCTGGCCGGCGCGGCGCTGGTGGCGCTGTCCCCCGTGATGGCGGCGACGGCGCTGGCCGTGCGCGTGAAGCTGGGGAGCCCCGTGATCTTCCGCCAGCCCAGGCCGGGCCTGAACGAGGAGGTCTTCGAGCTGTACAAGTTCCGCACGATGACCGACGAGCGCGGCACGGACGGCGAGCTGCTGCCCGACGAGGAGCGGCTGACCAAGTTCGGCGCCTGGCTGCGCTCCACGAGCCTAGACGAGCTGCCCGAGCTGGTGAACATCGTGAAGGGCGACATGGCCGTGGTGGGCCCGCGGCCGCTGCTGGTGAGGTACCTGGACCGCTACACACCCGAGCAGCGCCGTCGCCACGAGGTGCGCCCTGGATTGACCAGCTTGGCCATGTCGCTCGTGAGGAACGGCTCAGGATGGGATAAGAAGTTTGAGCTTGATATCGAGTACGTTGATAACGTGTCTTTTCTGATGGACTTGCAAGTAGTCCTCAAGACGGTACTCATCGTCATTCGCAGAGAAGGGATTAACGAGCCCGGCTATTCCACAAACAGCGAATTCTTGGGCACGACAGCACTTGGAGATGCGAAATGAGATCCATCTTGGTTGGTTCCGTCAGCAGCAGCTGGGTGATGCTGCAGGCGATGATTGACGTCGGCTTCCCCGTCGACCTCGTGTTCTCCCTTGATGAAGCGGCAGCGGCAAACGTTTCCGATTATCGTCCGATCCACGAGCTGGCC
>CACXFF010000443.1 GCA_902766805.1 uncultured Coriobacteriaceae bacterium
CGAAGCTGCCGAGCGCGAGGATGCTGGCGAGGCCGGCCGCTACGATGCGATTCTTTTCGAACATGTGAGACTCCTGTCAGTTGGGGGGACATGTAGACGCTAATCATTGTAGTACAGGGCAGCGTTACGGTCGGCGTCGCTTCGGGCTCGGCGGCGGGAAGCTACCGATGCTGTGAGCTTTCGCACGGTATCATTTACTGATTAAGACAATACGCCTACCCAGAGGAGAGGATGCATCATGAACCATCCGGGCATGAAAAAGCTGATCGCGGGCTTCGTCACGCTTACGCTGGCCTTCCCAGGGGTGGCTCCTGCCATGGCGCTGGCCGAACAGCGCGCGGTGCAGATGGAGAACCACAGCCAAGCTACACCACAGGCCACGACGGTACATGACCTGGTGATAGACGGCGTGGACAAGCCTGAGCTGGGCACCGAGCTTGACCGGAGCGCTCGCGTGACGGCGGCGGACGACGTAGCGTGGGACGTCCCGGTGCTGTGGGTGCGCGACGACCTCTCGATGGGGGACGTGGTCGCGGCCGAAGGCCGCAGCTACCTGCCGGTGCTGGCGTTCTTCGTGCCGCAGGAGTATGCGCTCGAGGGCGACCTCGTCACGGTGACCCTTTCTGACGGGCTCACCGAGCTGTTCGGCAGCGACGAGACGATCTCGGTCTACGACTCGGCGACGGGCATCACCTACATCGTTCCGGCGTCCATCAAGGACCTGTTCACGCGCGTTTCGCCCAATGGGGATCGACAGGCGTCCGATCAGGAGCGGCAGCTGTCCCAAGAGTCCAGAAGGGCTACGGATGACGATGTCGCGGCGACGCGCAGGGACGACCCGCCGCAGGGCGTCGAAGACCTGGAGGACGACAGCTGGATCATCGGCCTGGGCGGTGGCGGGACCATGGTCGAGGTCTACTGCGCCCAGACGGCGCGCAACGTGCTGTCAGACGCCGAGCTTCAGTGGCTGCTCGAGCTCATCATCGATCAGCTGGAGCCCCAGGCGGTGCAGCTGCTGCTGAAGAGCTTCCCCTCCTTCGCTGAGGGTGCCGCTGCAGGCGAGATCGGCAAGCAGATCGGCCTGTACGTCTATTACCAGAGGGGCGACCGGGACGGATACTCGGACCATGAGGGGCTTCCGGACGCGCTCGCCTTCGTGATGGGCGACGCCATGAAGGTGGATGGCGAGCTCAAGTACGGGTACCTCGTCGGCGTGGACGTCGAAGACCTGCTGGTCAAGGACGAGGCCGACCACGTCGTGATCGACAAAGAGGGCTACGGCACGCTCGTGCGCTCTGGCGAGCAGATGGATACCTTCGCCAATACCATCGTCCACGAGCTGTTCCACGCCCTCGAGCACGACTACAACCGCACGGGCATGTCGGGCGGCCTCACGTTGACCGACATCCTGACCGATGACAGGGGCCGCTTCGTCACCCCGGGCGGATACGAGCGCTATAAGCAGCTGCGCTATCCGAGGTGGTTCACCGAGGGCACTGCGTCGATGATGGAGAACACCTATCAGTTCCGCTACCACGTGTTCCAGGGCCTGCGCAGGCAGAAGGGGGACAACGGTTACGGGACGGGCCCGGTCACGTCCCAGTTCACCAAGATCGGCATCCTCACGAACTACATCTACGGCAAGGATTCAGAGGGCAAGGACAGTTACTACGAGCTGCCGTATGCCAGCGGCAAGGACGAGAACGGCAACGCGATAGACACCATGGCGTCACGCTACGTGTCGGGCTACCTTGCGTGCCTGTACCTGAGCGAGCTCGCGGCGCGCAACGAGGGCAAGGGATCGTCGGTGAAGACGGCGAACGGCTCTACCACCATAGACTCCAGCGTGCTGCGCGCCGGCATGGATTCCCTGATGCGCCGGATGCACGAGGGCGCTTCGCTCGACGAGGTCATCCGGGCCGTGTCGCCGCTCGACAGCAACACCGGGCAGCCCATCTACACCGACTCGGACTCGTTCGCCGAGCGCTTCATCAAGGGGCCGGTGATCTCCGGGCAGTACTTCATCTACGAGGACTCGCTCGATTTCGTGGAGAAGTTCCTCAACTACATGCTCGCCCTCGACCAGAAGCTGCCCGAGGGCGAACGCCCCAATGGCTCCATCCTCTTCGACTTCGACAAGCGCTTCAACTCGCCCCTCGACCTCAACGCGAAGGTGTCCTCCCCGTACATGCAGATCGCCGACTCCAACGTGAGGGTGCCCTCCACCGTCAAGCCCGACGAGGCGGTCATCGGCGGCGGCAAGACCCCGATCAACAAGGTGAAGACCGCGAGCGTGGAGCAGGCCGAGCAGGCGGTCGACGGCGTGCTGCCGATGGCGGCCAAGGAAGGGGCCGAGGTGACCGTCGCGCAGACGGACGGACAGGGCGCTCCGGCGGCCGAGCTGCCGGTCGCATCCGACGCCGCGTCCGATGCCGTTGTGGCGGGCGACGCGACGTCCGCGGTAGAGGGCGCTGCTGTGGACGTTGCGCAGGGGGAGGAGCCGGCCAACACTGCCGACCTGCCTGCTGCCGACCAGGCTGCGGGCGAACGGTCTGCCGACCTGCCCGAGACCGGCTCCAGGCTCTTCGTCGATCCCATCGTCGAGCCTGAGGCCGCGCCCGCCGTCGAAGGCCAGGAGTAACGCGGGGCAGGGCCTTGCGCAGAGAGGGGAAGGAAGCGACATGGGGACCGTGCGTATCGACCAAGAGTACCTTGCGGTGACGTTGCCGGAAGGCTTCGAGGACATCGAGCACAAAGAGCTGGAGAGGCTCATGGACATCAGCTACGACTGTCTGTGGGGCGTGCGTGACACGGGCCGTCACATGATGATTACCGTGACGTGGAAGGACTCCAGCAAGCTCCTCACCAAGCTCGTGAACGAGAGAGGCCGCGCCAAGCAGATCGACAAGAACTATGCCAGGTGCAGGAACGGCGAAGCCTACCGCAGCGACGGCATCAAGGAACGCGCCGTGACGGGGGCTGATGCGCCAGCGAGCGGCTTCCACTTCGCGTATCGGGTGGAGGACGTGGACCAGGAGGGCGAGGTCTGGGTCTTCAAGCGTGGCATCCGCTGCTACACGCTGGTCATCTACACGCGCTCCGAGGTCGCGGCGGACAACGCGGCCGTGCTCGAGGACATCCTCGCGTCACTGACGGTGCAGTAGCGTTCAGAGGAGACGAGAGGCGTCGCCAAACGTCGGGCGGGAAGGCTACGTGCCTTCCCGCCCGTTTGCGCTCTCGGGGATGGGCGGCTTTCAGCGTGCAGGGCTCTGACGCGGTCGCCCGTATGTTCTCCCTTAGCCCTGCGAGAGCTCGGGCGTTGATTCCGGGGCGTGGTCCGACGCCGTGTCCTGCTCCTGATCGGGTGGCCTGAGCGCGCTGTGACGTGTCGTGAAGTAGAACAGCGGCGCGCAGACCGCGCACACGATGCCGAGTGCCACCACGGCCTGGCTGTCGCTCACCGACAGCAGCGCGCCGAGCACCAGAGGCTGCACGATGAGCAGCACGCTGCGGATGGAGAACATGACGCCCGTGGCGAGGCCCGTGGTAAGGCCTATGGCCTCGGCTGAACGTGGCCACAGGGCCTTCCAGGCGTCTGCCGCCTTGCACAGCATGCCCACGAGGGCGATGGTCGCCACGGCCCACACGAGGGTCGTGTTGAACGAGAAGAGCAGGAACACCACAGCCAGCAGCGCGATGGAAACGGCGCCCACACGCCACTTGTCATAGCGCGCCTCCAGGCGCTCGAGGGTCGGGATGCTCAAGAAGACCACCAGCTGGCCGACCACGAACAGGTTGTTGATGGACGAGGTGGCCAGGCCGAGGTTGGCGGAGAAGAGCGGGAAGAGGAACGAGTTGTAGCCGGAGGCGAGGATGGCCGGCAGCATGAGGAAGAAGATGATGGCCAGCGTGTTCCTGCTGGAGAGGAGCTTCATGACGGCCTCACGGTGGCTCTTCATGGTGACTTTTTCTTCCAGGGGGGTATTGCTCTGGGGCAGCACGCGCCAGGCCATGAACAGCACGAACGTGCCCACCGCGGCGACGAGCGCGTACACGCCCACGTGACCGAACGTTTGGGCCGCGTAGCCGCCGAGCACGGTGCCCAGCGCTGCCGCGGACGTGTCGGTGCGCTTGATGCCCGCCGCAGCAAGCGCGCGCACCTCATCGCTGTCAGCGCGCCGTGGCAGGGAGTAGGTCAGGGTGTAGAGCAGGCCAAAGGGGATGGCCATGAGGAGTTTGGCGAGGCAATACAGCCAGAAGCTCTTATCCCACACGGCGAAAGCGGCGAAGACCTCGGCGCAAACCATGGCGATGGCACCGCGCGTCATGAGTCGTCGGATGACGACGCGAGAGCCCAGCAGGCTGTAGATCTGCTGGCCGAGGGCGAGACCGATGCCCAGCATGACGGCGGGCAGTGCGATGAGCGGACTGGACTGCCCCGATCCCGTGGACTCGATGAGCGATCGGGCGATAAGGGCGGTCATCACGGCGTCGATGCTGGAGAGCAGCGTGACGAGGAACGAGAACGGGCGCGTGAGGATGGCAATCGCGTCTCGGTGGTGTCGCATTTGCCTGAACGAAAGGAAACAGCGCAAGCAGGCCCTCAGCTCCACGTAGGTGAGGAAGACCACGAGCATGATGACGAGCAGGGCAATGATGCGCTCGGCGTGGCTGTTCTTCAGGGATTTCTCGAAACTGCTCAGATGGCAGCCGACTTCGATGACGC
>CACXFF010000444.1 GCA_902766805.1 uncultured Coriobacteriaceae bacterium
TGGTTGACGTGCTTCGTTGAGGCTATCCGCTTGCCGTGGTGGGTGTTGAGTATCTTGCCATAGCACTTGCAGTCGATGATGAGCGTCGACGAAGGGCCGCGCAGGGTGACGTCAGTCACGAGGCGTGGCAGGAAGTCTGGCAGTTCGTCCTCTTCCTCCCGGCGCACGACACTCGCGCTCGCGTGGAGCTCCGGGTGGTGCGCCCTGAACCACTCGAGCACGAAGTGCTCGTAGAGCGCGTGCAGCCGCTGGGAGTCGGAGAAGCGGGCGAGGCGGGTCCCGCCGCCATGCTCGGTGAGCAGCATCGAGTCCACCACCATGCGGCACACGTTCATGAGCATTCGGTACGATGCGTTGTTGCGGTGGAAGCGCAGCCTCTCCCATTCGACGCGCCTTGGGTCGAGCGTGCCGACGTCCCGCAGGGCGACGAGGGATGCCCTCAGTGCCTTCCTCCTGGTGACGTCGACGTGCCTGCACGAGGCGAGGAGCCCGCCCACGGTCTTGAGCACGCGGTTCTTGTAGGTGTCCTCGTCCAGCTCGCCCCACTCGCAGGTGGCGCGACATGCGCCCGAGGCCCGAAGGCGCGCGGTCGAGCGCATGTCGATGCGACCCCGCACGCCGGCAACGTCCTCGCGCGCGGTCACGTAGCCGCGTTCGAGGCCACGCTTGCGCTGCAGGTCGATCCCGATGGTGAGGATGGCCGCCATCAGGTCCTCGACGCCGTCGAAGGACTCGGTGGCGAGCCTCTGGTACCCCTCCAGGTCGAGCGCCCTGAAGGCGTAGGCCATCATGTGGTAGACGTTGCGGACGACGACGCCGCCGCTCACGAGAGCGCCGCCTCGAGCCTCGCCCTTTCCTTCGCTGCCTTCTTGCGGTCGTCGAACCAGTACTCGTCGATGAGCGGTGCGAGCTCGTAGCGGTACACGAGCCTCGGGTCGCCCCCGCCGCAGAAGTAGCTGTGCCCTATACGGAAGCCCTCTCCCAGCGACGGGTCAGAGGCGATGTCCTTGTTGACCCTCCGTGTCGCCTCGACGAGCCTCAGCATGGGTTCGCCGTTGTTCCTGGCGACGTCGGCGAGGAATCGCGGGTGCTTGAGCGCGGGCTCCATCTCGAAGAAGGCAAACCGGCGCCGAAGGGCGTAGTCGATGAGCGCGAGGCCGCGGTCGGCGGTGTTCATCATGCCGATGATGTAGAGGTTCGTGGGCACGGTTAAATCCTCGCCGGAGACGGTGAGCAGGACGGAGTCGATGCCCCTGTGGTCCGCCTCGATGAGCATGAGCAGCTCGCCGAGCACCTTGGAAACGTCCGCGCGGTTTATCTCGTCGATGATGAAGAAGTGCGGCCTTCCCGCGTCCCTCTCCGCGGCGCGGCATGCCTTCACGAACGGTCCGTTGCGCACGACGAAGCCGCCTGCGCCGTCCGGGCGGTACCCGCAGACGAGGTCGTCGTAGGTGGTCGACTGGTGGAATTGCACGAAGGTGATGCGCGACTCGTCCCTTTTGCCCATCATCGCCCAGGCGAGCCTCCTTGCGCAGAACGTCTTCCCCGTTCCGGGACTTCCCTGCAGGATGAGGTTGCGCTTGCGGTCGAGCAGGCCGAGCATGTCGTTCAGGTCTCCCTCGTTGATGTACACCTCGGCGAGCAGGTCCTCCCGGCCGTACGGCTCCCGCTGGTCTTCCTCCACAATCGCAATTGGGCTGTCCGGATCGTCCTCCTGCCCCTCGAGCCCAAGTAGCTCGACGAGGCGCGACCACTCCTCGTCGTTGAGGGCGAAGAAGCTTCCGTTCGGGTTCTTGCAGAACTCGCAGCCCGAGAGCACGGGGTCGGACTTGATCTGCGCGTAGTCCGCGCCCGCCTCTATGTCACGCACCTTGTGGAAGTACAGCTTCTCCTCGTCGTGCTCCCTGCTCACCTCGCAGAGCGCGACGATCCTCCTCGTGGGCGACGACTCGTATCCGATGATGGGGTCCCCGGGCATAGCGGCGAGGTAGTTCTTGTGGATGCGCCTCGGGTTGCCCTTCTCGTTGTAGATGGTGTAGCTCGTCTCCTGGCCCACCTGGAGCTCGTCGAAGCCCCAGATGTTCGCGTTCGCGACGAGCAGCCAGTGGGCGTGCCGGGCGTCTGCTCCCGTGGTCCCCTCTTCCGCGGGTGTGTCGGATTCCACGCCGGCGGACGCGTCGTCGTCGGCCCTCCTCAGGGCCTCCGCGAGCTCGTCTCGAAGCCTCCAGACGTACACGCCCGCATCGTCCCTTCCGGCGCGTCTGCCGACGCACGGGATGGCGTACCAGCTCGTCTTGCCCTGCCCGTCGGTCATGGTCGGGCACCCGGTGGCCCGTGCCGCGCGTCTGCCGACCTCGCGCATCGCCGCGTTGTAGGACTCCTTGGTGCCGC
The DNA here is from genome assembly GCA_902766805.1 of uncultured Coriobacteriaceae bacterium. Taxonomy (GTDB): domain Bacteria; phylum Actinomycetota; class Coriobacteriia; order Coriobacteriales; family Atopobiaceae; genus CACXFF01. The sequence continues at coordinate 2,392 of CACXFF010000444.1, forward strand.
CGTACTCCTCCGCGAGCTGCGTGCACGTCGCCTCCCCGCCGTAGTCGAGCAGGGCGCGCACCGCCTGCCTGGCCTGCTCGGTGAACACCGACGGGTCGCGCAGCAGGCCGTACCACCCGTCGGCGCTGATACCTGGGTCGTACTCGTCCCGGGCGGGAAGCCATGCCCCGTCCACCGTGTCGGCGTCCCCTGGCTCCCTGTCGTAGCACGTGATGAAGTAGACGACGTCCTGCGTGAGCATCCGGTGCTCTGGGTCGTACTGGGCGAGCTCGCCGAGCAGCGCGTCGCTCTCGTCGATGAGCTCCCGGTGCGACCGCTCCATGCGCTCGTAGATCTTGGCGCACATCTGCCGGTAGGCGATTACCTTGTCGAACTTGTTGCCAGGGTAGCCGACGCCGAGGTACGTGGCGGCCTCGCGGTACATGTTCGTCTTGTAAATGTAGTGTGACTCCGGGTGCATGAACGCGAGGTAGACGCTCATGGAGCGCGTGTCCTGGAAGTGGTTCTTCGCGGGGCCCTCGCCGGCCTTCGCCTGTATCTCGTGGACCCTGTCGAGCATGTTTGCTGCCCATGCCTCGAACGAGACCATGCGTTCCCTGAGGTCGGCGGCCTCGTCCCACAGGGCGTCGAGCGCCGAGAGAGTGCCGCTGCCGTCTATCTCTGCGAACCAGGTGAGCATCCCGATGGGGAAGTAGCTCCAGCTGTAGACGAGGTTGAGCTTCTTGTCGTGCTGGAAGGCATCCACAATCATGGCGCCGAGGTCCTTGGCGCCGGGGTCCCACGTGCGCTTGAAGTGTCTCACGGCTTCCCACTTGTAGATCTCTCGAGCACGTACTTCCTTCAGGCGGGTGCGGTACCTCTCGAGCGCTCCGTCCAGTTTCGCAAGGTTCATCTCTCCCATAGCACCCTCCGTTTTCCGTTCTTTGTATTGACGATTGTACGACAGCGAGGAGGAAGAAGTGGCCTCCCTCGGTGCGGTGGGGGCGATGACGACGGTCAGCTGCGGGGCGCTCGCGAGGGCGCCCCCGCGTCCGTGTCACCCGTCCACAAGGCCGCTCCAGAGATGGGTAACACGCGAACATGGCCTCTGGCCTGCCAGTTTTGCCTCCCTGTTACCCGTTACCGCTTATCGGCGATCCGAGCTAGGTGGGGGTTCGTTACGTGAACCCCCACGTACGCTGCGTGGGGTGTATCGGTAACGGGTAACGTGGCGCGCATGCCCCGCCTTCGGGGCGCGCGCCCGTCGCGGCGTTGCTTCGAATGCGACGAAAGGGTGAGCCCTATATCCCGTCCACTCCTTAGCTCATCTTTTAAGATCAGGGAGTAGCATGTCCGAGCAGGCCACCAAGCCAGAGGTCTGTCCGTAGAA
>CACXFF010000445.1 GCA_902766805.1 uncultured Coriobacteriaceae bacterium
GCCATCGCGCGCCTGCACCACGTGTGGGCGGGCAAGCCGGCGGCCGGCCCGCACCCCAGCGGCGCCATGGGGTTTGCCCGTGCGGCCGAGGTGCTCGAGGAGCGCGAGCTGTCCATCGCGGCGGATGACCCCATCTCGCGCGCCATCGCGTCGCGCATCTGGAATCTTGCGAGCGCCACGACCGAGCGCTCGGGCATCAAGCTCATCGGCGATCCCAGCGAGGTGCCCGATACCGACGACGCGTTTTTCCTGCTCACGCTGTCCGAGCCCGACCCGCACAGCGGCGTGGCCAACGTGGAGGTCATCGACGACGACACCCTTGCCACGCGCATCCGTACGGCAGTGAACAGTGCTTCCGAGATGCCGGCCCGCGTGCGCCTGGAGCTGCCTGGCACGCGCCAAGCCTACGACGGCAAGTTCACCGCTAGCGACGCCCAAGCCGTCGCCGTCATCCTCTTGGACGCCATCTGCAACGCCATGGCCTAGCGCCCCGTCCGCGCGCGGCCCAAACATGCTAAGATGCAACTGCCCTGGGGCATCGTCTAATGGCAGGACCCGAGATTTTGGTTCTCGTTGTGGGGGTTCGACTCCCTCTGCCCCAGCCAGGTAGTTCGTTCAGGTCTCTCGGAGCTCCGGGGGACCTTTTGCTTTGCATGTGGGGGGAGTCGAACCCCGGGAGGGCCGCTCAGGACTTAATGTCCTGAGCGGGGCGAGCGCCGCAGGCGCGAGCCGGAGCGGCCGCCCCGCGGCCGCGTCGACTCCCTCTGCCCCAGCCATATCGTTCGTTCGAACCCCTCGGAGCCCCGAGGGGTTTTGTTTTGCAGGTCGGGGGAGTCGAACCCCGTGAGCGCGACAGGACTTGATGTCCTGTCGCGGCCCGAAGGGCGCGCGCTGTCCGCCCGAAGGGCGGGCTCCAACCCTATCAGGACGCCACGGGCTCGGCAAACACCTTGATGCCAAAGTTGTCGCACGTGAATTGCCCGGCAAAGTCGTAGCCGGACTCCTTCTCCTTCGCGTCCTTCTCGGCCAGAACGTCCGTCCAATCCCTCCATGTGCCGTTTTCGTATAAGTAGCTCTCGCCCCTGTTCACCACGCTCACGTAATACTGCTTCTGCTCGAACATGGAGCCCTTGAACTGTTCTGCGCCGTACTTGTTCAGGCCCATCGCCGCCGCGGCGCTGTAGACGCGCTTCCCGTCCTTGCCCGCGGACGAGGCGGTGGACACGACCGCGAGGCGTTCGCCCTTCTTGAACTGCAGCTCCTTGTCGACGTCGATGCGGTGGTAGCCGGCGAGCTCGAAGTCTTTGGTGGTGCGGAAGAGCAGCTCGCCGTCGGTGGGCTCGCTCGCGTCGGCGCCCAGGCGGTAGAGGGCGAACGTCACGCGCGAGGCGGCGTCGGGCGCGTAGGTGCTCACGCTCTTCACGGTGAGGTCGCATTCCGCCTCGAACACGTTCGCGGAGCTGACCACGTCCTCGCTCGGCTTTTTGGGATAGCTGACGCTCATTTCGTTGGGCAGGTAGTCGTACTGCATGGCCACGATGTCCTGCCCTGGGCCCTCGTCGACGCTGAACGCGAAGGTCTCGGCGTTCTTGATGCTCCCGTCCTGGTACGAGAGCCAGAAGTATCCGGTGTGCCTGCCGTTCTCGTCCACGATGCCCCACGGCTGCCTGTTGACCACGTTGCCCAACTCGTCGGCGCCCGCGTCGGCCTCGGAGCCCCAGCTGTTCTTGACGAGCCAGGCGCCGTCGGCGCTCGGGCGCAGCGCCTCGTTGAAGTTCTCTTTGGGGTAGCTGTCGTCCCAACCCACTATGCACACCTCGTGCTCCGCCAGGCCAGACTGGTCGGCCGCGCCGCAGAACTGCGCCCATGTGTCCAGGTTGATGAACTTCCCTTCGCCCTGCTCCGGCGTGGAGTGGTCGGACTGGTAGGCGACTGCCACGGCGCGTCCCGACAGCATCTCCCGCTTGGCGGCCTCTCGGCCCTGCTCGGTGCGGATGTCGGGCAGTTTGTTGCCGTCCCTGAGCACGAACCCTTGGCTGAGCCAACGGTTGTAGAGCCCGTCCTCGCCGCGCTCGGGAATCGTCCAGTCGTCGCCGCTGTAGTACTCGTTCATGTTCTTGTAGCGCTACACCCGCGCATCGTAGAGCGACTCGTAGGCCTCTTCGGCGCTGTTCACGCCGTCGTGGCTGGCGATGTACTCGTCCACCGTCTGCTGCGCGAAGGCCTCGAAGTTGGGCACGATGAAGTCGCGGATGGCCGTCTCCTTGTCCCGCGTGATGTAGTCGTAGGCTGTGGTGCCCTCGGTGCCGCGATAGGGGAACAGGGACTCCTCGATCGGCCCCACGCCCGAGGCGAGCAGGGATGACGCGAACATGGGGTTCCCGCCCGAATTGTAGATGTCGTTGGCCTTGGCGTTCTCGTCCACCAGGTGGGCGCCCTCGCCCGCCTGCGCGGGGTCCTCACTCTCCGAGATGGGGGAGAGCCCGAAGTACGCGAGGTGCTTCTCGGAGAGGTCGAGACCGCTCTCCTCGTAGGTGGTGCCCAGGGTGGACAGGATGGAGGACTCGGCCGCCGCGGTGACGCCGAACGCCCAGCAGGTGCCCCAGGGGTTCTGCCGCTTCACCGGCGTGACGAGCCCCTTCTCTCGCATGTCGTAGGACGCA
>CACXFF010000446.1 GCA_902766805.1 uncultured Coriobacteriaceae bacterium
TACCGGAAGCAATATGGCCAACCTCGTGTCTGTAACTGGTACAAAGCTTCCTACCGGAGGTATCAATGCCGGGAGTGAAATCAAGGATACTACGGGCTTCAGGGCTTATTCTGGAATCGTTAACCCAGAGGCATCGGAAGAGAATTCGATCGAAGTCATTCGCTATGGATGGTGGAAGGACAAGGAAGGCAACCCCGTGAAGATCGCCCAAGGGGACTGCTATCGCCTGCGCTTGGAAAAAACCAGCAATGCTTATATTGGAACCCAGTATGCAATCAAAGATAATGGGGAGACGGGAGAAGTCATAGGGACCTATACCTGGTATATTCCCGCAATAGATCGCAATGCCACAGAGGTGGGCAGCTACGAGGAGCTGGATGATCCTCTAAGCGTGCAGGATATGAACAAGGCTTATATTGCCTTGGTCGCTGCCAGGGGTATGAATGTCACATTCAGTAATATCTCATTTGTTACGTCAGAGTGGAAAGCCTCGGAATGGAAGCCGCAGGAGGACGTCCTAGTTGATCCTGTCTATAGCATCATCAGTCCGGATACATCCGGTGAAGGAAGATATGAGCTTGTGTTTAGGGCCAACGCAGACGGTACGGCAGAGGTCTCACGCGGTGGCCAGGTCGTTGACAGCAATGTGCGCATAAGTGCCAATACGCCTTGGTCCAAAGTGTACGATTTGACAGGAGCTCAAACGGATTTCAGCGTCACGTTCACGCCTGATCAGGATTACAGGGTCAGTTCCTTTGAAAAGCTGAGCGACTATAGTACGCAGACGGTTCCTATCACTGTGTTGCGCAGAGAAATCGGGTCGGACCAGGGGATCATCTTTGTAAAGGCAGATGGCCAGCCTTCCAATTCGGGCGCGTCGATGGACGACGCCGTGGATATTACAACGGCCCTGAGCTTTGCGCGGCCCGGCCAAAGGATACTGCTGAATAGCGAGACATACACATTCACAGATGGTCCGCTGAGCATCGTGCGAGGCAGAAACGGTCGCGAGGACGCGCATATTGTCATGACGACGTATGACAACGGATTTGCCACCTTTGATTTCGAGCACAAGGGTGAAGGCCTGAAGTGCGGAGGGAACTACTGGGAGTTCAGCAACATCAACGTCAAGAATTCAGCCAATGGCTGTGCTGGGATGTATTTGTCTGGTAGTCACAATATCCTTAAGCATATGTATTTCTATAACAATGGAAACACCGGACTTCAGATATCTGGATCTTCCTACGATGATAGGAGTCTGTGGCCGTCGTACAACAGCGTCATAAACTGTACCGCTATGAATAATGCGGACAAAGCGCTGGCAGATGCAGACGGCTTTGCCTGCAAACTGACAGCGGGAGACGGCAATACGTTCGATGGTTGTATCTCAGCCTATAATGCAGACGACGGATGGGATTTGTTTGCCAAAATCACGCCAGGCTCCATCGGACCGGTGCAGATTCGCAATTGCGTTGCTTACAAAAACGGATACATAAAAGTCAAAGAGGGCGGAACAGCAAAGGACTTCGAGCTCGTCGATATCCAATCGGACGGCAGCGGAAGCCTGACGTTCGGAGACGGTGTCGAACTGGAGGCGGGTAACGGCAACGGGTTCAAGATGGGTGGCTCCAATATGCCCGGCAGCCATCGCCTGACGGATTCCATCTCGTATGAGAACAAAGCCAAAGGCATAGACTCCAACAGCGGTCCTGACATCATTGTCACTCGTTGCGTTTCCTACAACAACGGCGATTCGAACGTTGCGTTTTATACGAATAACAAAGGCGCCATCACTGCGTATGTCGCCAACCATGTCATTAGCTACCGCAAGGAAGCGCATACGGAGGTCAGCGACAGCATTCGCCTTCAGGGCCAGGACGAGGGCGCGATTAGGGAAGAAACCAACTATTTCTGGGACGCCGATAGGCAGTGCTCTTCAAACAGCGGCGGGGATATGGTGCAGGACGACTGGTTCTACAGCCTTGACACAACGCTTGTGCCCGCGTGGGGGGAGAACGGCACGGTGAACATGCACGGCCTTCTCTGCCTGAAAGACGCCCCGTCTGCGGAGGACGGCTGGCAGCAGGCCGTGGATGGCAGCTGGTGCTTCCTAGTCGACGGCGATCGCGTGACCGGCTGGCTGTGGGATGCCGACGGCCGCTGGTACCACTTCGCGGACGACGGCACGATGGACAGTGGTTGGCTCAAGGACAGCGACGGTTCTTGGTACTACCTGTCACAGGCCCACGACGGCAGCTTCGGCAGCCTCGTGTCCGGCTGGTTCCGGGACGCCGGCTCCTGGTACTACCTCTCCGAGGCGCACGACGGCTCCTTCGGACGTATGCTCACGGGCTGGCAGAATGTTGGCGGCTCTTGGTACTACCTCTATCCGCAGGTCGGCGGCCCTCAGGGCTCCTGCGCCTTGGACACCGTCATCGACGGCTACCGCGTAGACGCGTCCGGTCGTTGGGTCGCCTAGGCGCTGCAATCAATTGTCCCACTTGGGCCCGCGCTCGACGACAGAGCGCGGGCCCTTCTGTCTGCCGTTGGTACCAAAAAGACGTGGTCTTTTTGGTACCAACGGCGGGGGTTGACAAAATGGAACCCCCCTTGAGCGGCTGTGTGATTGGTACGACAATGTATGCTCCGAGCTTTCGGCAGCAGAAGGGAGGTGGTTCCTGTGCAAGACCACAACGACGCATCCATGGAGTACGCGCAGCTCCTGCGGGAGAA
>CACXFF010000447.1 GCA_902766805.1 uncultured Coriobacteriaceae bacterium
CCCTTACAAGGAAAAGGTCACTGGTTCGAACCCGGTATCGCCCACCATGTATTTGCGCAGGCCAGCCAAGGATTTGGTTGGCCTTTTTGTTGCGGCGACAAGCGGGACGCGGGACGACGGTCGTAGTGGCCGGACCGGGGTGGTCGGGACGGTCGGGTCACGGGACGGAGACGCTCGCGATGGTCGGGGCGGCCTAGGTGGCCGGGGCCAATGCGCCCCAGCTAGCCAAGCAGTTGGCGCGTGCGGACGATCAGCTTGCGGTAGACGTGTTCGCACATCCACGGCTCGGTCGAGACGCGCAGGACATCGTCGAGCGGCACCCAACGAACGGCGGAGTTCTCTTGCGCGTTGACGCGCAGGGGCTCGCTCGGGTCGGCCACCAGCAGGTAGGTGACGTTGAGGTGCGCGTGCGCACTCACCCATTGGCCGCGACGTTCGTGACCAGCCACCGCCAACGCTTCGATTGACGCGAACGGGCTCGTAGGCGAAGGCGTCACGAGGCGCGCGTTGGCCACGCCGGTTTCTTCGGCCAACTCGCGCTGGGCGACGGCCAACAGATCGCGCTCGCCGTCGGCATGTCCTCCGACCCAACTCCACGAGTCGTAGATCTTGTGGTAGCAGAGCAGGGTTTGGGCGCCCGCGGCATCCACCGTCCACGCCGAGCAGGTAACGTGCGCGGGCGACGCGCGATCAAAGGCCAACGGGTCGGTGGCGAGGCGTTCCAGCATGTACGCGCGGTCGGTGACCTCTTGGGCATTGACGGGCTGGTAGGCGCGCAGTTCGTCGGCTAGGCACATGGCGGCTCCTCAGGGCGCTGACGCGGACGTGGCACAGGTGGGCGGGGCAGGTACGCAAACGTGACTTTAGCCGTTTGGCTGCGGGCTGGCGGGTACGCAAACGCACTTTTCGCCGTTTGAGGACGGCCAACCGGGTACGCAAACGTCACTTTGGCCGTTTGGGGACGGTCTGCCGGGTACGCAAACGTGACTTTGGCCGTTTGGGTGCGGACTGCCGGGTACGCAAACGTGACTTTGGCCGTTTGGGGACGGCCTGCCGGGTACGCAAACGTGGTTTTCGCCGTTTGCGTACCCGGCATTGGGTACTCAAACGTGACTTCTGCCGTTTGGGGGCAACATCCAGCGCGGCGCGTCGTTCTGGAGAAGAGATCCAATATGAGCCTAAGAACAGTTGAGGACACTGTGGTGACCCGAAGTCTCGGGAAGCGTGCGGGCGAGGGCCGCTCGGGAGAGTTGAGGACACTGTAGTGACCCCAAGTCGATAAAAGGGGCCGATTATGCTGAGTTTGAGACAGTTGGGGTCATTCCAGTGGCCCCAACTGCTCAACAACGGCGCCCGAACGTCGCCCAACCCGCGCGTATGATGGAAGCGTCCGCGCACGACCCGAGAGAGTCGCCCGCGCGACCCAGAGCACGCCAGTTGACGCAGCGCCCAACGCACGCGACCGGAAGGAGTCTTCCGTAACGCGTCCCCAACGATCGAGCGTGGCCGTCCCCGCACGCGACCGGAAGGAGTCCCATGCACACCCAACGCAGCCTTCGCGCTTTGGCATTGTTCGGCGTCACCCTCGCCCTGGTTGGCTGCGGAACGGCTTCGCAACCAGCCACAACGTCGGCAAGCACGCCCCTCTCCCCCGCCACGGACGCCCCCACCGTCGTCACTCCCAACACGCCCGGGCCCACCGCCACCACGCCCAGCACGCCCGGACCCAACGTCGCCACACCCAACACGCCCGGGCCCAACGAAACCGGCTGGCTGCAACTCAGCGCCGCGCGTCCCGAGCTCGCCAACGCGCTGGCCGACCCCCAAGCCGCATTGGACAACGGACTGACCTGCACGTATGGCTTCATGGGTATAGCCTCAGCCTACCTGGACCTAGACGCCGACCAGACGCGTTCGGCCTTGGAAGCACTCGCGCGGACGGAGCAGGGACCCGAGTCGTCCACGCGCTGGAACGACTACGGCGACGACCTGCTGTTCAGCTGGCCCGATGGCACGCGCTGCCGACTGTCGTTCGAGGGACGCGAGGCGCTCGTCGACGCCAACGACGGCAGGCACGCGTACGTGCTGCGCAATGCC
>CACXFF010000448.1 GCA_902766805.1 uncultured Coriobacteriaceae bacterium
AGAGCATCTTCTCGGCCCAGTCCAAGGCCAACGACATCTCCGGCCAGCTCGGCGCCATCTCCAGCCAGATCAGCGCCATCCGCGACAAGCTCGACCTCGCCACCAAGGCCGGCAGGCTCACCGAGCTGTGCTCCAAGGCCGACTCCTACCGCCCGTGGGTGGTCAAGGCGATGAAGGAGGCCGACAAGGCCAGCGACAAGGAGACCTTCGACCTGATGAAGGACGACGCCGCGACCTCACCCTCCGGCAAGGCCCTCATGGCCCTGCGCGACCAGACCAAGCTGCAGTCCGAGAGCAACGGCGGCAAGATGAGCGCCTACAACGTGGCCAAGGACCTGGCCGACCTGATCGTGGGCGACCCCGGCTCGGGCATGAAGGGCGTGGTGCAGAGCTACTTCGACTACACCGCCTCCAAGGTCAACTGGGAGCCCGAGGCGTACCATATGCGCACCCTCTTCGTCAGCTGGGTGGACTACGCCTTCTACAACGCCTACACCGCAGCCATGAACGAGGCCAAGTGGGACTACAAGGAGGCCGAGTTCGACTGGGAGAGGGAGATGATCTTAGACCAGATTGCCGATCTCTACGGCATGGCCAACGACGTAGCCAACCTCATCGGCGACCGGTCCAAGGTCACGCTCGCCGACGGCAAGACCAAGGGCAAGGAGGGCACGCTGCTCGCCGGCACCAAGGACCGCACCGACGGCAAGGTGCTGTGCACCGTGGACGGCCGCCTGTACAAGAAGGCCACCAGCCAGAGCGACCACCCCGCCGTCTGGCACGAGTTCAACTCGACCTCGTGGTCCTCGTTCACCAACTGCTTCGACAAGCTGTTCAGCGACCCCTCCGACGAGGAGCAGGCCAACGAGTACACCAACCGGAGCACGCTCAGCCTCGGGAACCTGCAGACCATGGCGACCCGCCAGGCCTACGTGCGCACCCAGCTGGGCTACGGCGGACAGGAGCTTGCGGATGGCAGCAAGGCGCCCCTGGTGAGCAGCATCTACGACGAGCTCATCGCCGTCGGCCTGCTGAAGGAGAACCCCACCGAGACCGCCGTCGGGAGGGACAAGACCTGGGAGAGGGAGAAGTACCTGTCCTGGGACGCGAGCTACCAGTTCAAGTACGCGGTCGTGGGCAACTCCCGCCTGACGAACAAGAGCAACATGAGCGGCGTCTACCACAGGCGCTGGCACAGCGCGGACATGTACGACATCAAGAGCAACACCTACGTCGGGGCACTGCCGATCTTCTACACCGAGACCTGGTACTGGGTCGGCCACGGCTGGCGCGTCGAGGCCAAGTTCCAGACGCCCGTCTTCTTCCAGGGCTAAGCCAGAACGCGAGGGCGCGCCCCAGGCGCCAAAGCACCAAACGCACGACGGCCGCCGTCCGGACCAGCTCCGGGCGGCGGCCCTTTTCGTTGGCCGCACGGCGCCTGGCCGAACGCCCGTCATCTTCCAGGCCCCCTAGGGCCCTCGCCCCGCGTCCGCGCCTGGGCGCCCAAGCGCACCACGGCCGCCGTTCGGACCAGCTCCGGGAGGCGGCCCGCATGTCGGGAAGCCTGCAGGCTATGGTATGATAGGGCCGACGGCTGCCCACGGTGAAGCAAGGGCGGCGCCGTCAGATTTTGTTAAGGGGCTGTGAGCTGCTACTCACGCCCCTATTTCTTTAGGTGCTTTGGAAGCCCACGGGTGGGTGGACTGGTGTGACGCGCGCGGAGGCGCGATGAGTGGTAAGATACGACCGACGGCTGCCCACGGCGGAGTACGGGCAGCGCCGTCAAAAGATTATCGGGACGCTAGGATGCCAGTCTTAGCGTCCCTGCTTTTTTAGGTGCTTTGGAAGCCCACGGGTGGGTGGACTCCTCACCTCCTCTCTCGCTCGCAAGAGCTCGAACAGGGCCTTCAGAGCTCCGAAGAGCTCCTTCAGCATGCCGAGCAAGAGCTCGGCGATAGGCAGTAGGTCCATTGGCGCTCCTTTCTCTCGAAAGTGGCGCCACCCGATGCGCGG